>PKZI01000158.1 GCA_003133005.1 Acidimicrobiaceae bacterium
GAGTTGGATCCGCGAATGTTTCTTGTCGACGTGGGCTGGGCGCTTTGGTTCGTCACTGATAACAATGATCGTCTCAAGTTCAGGCAAGTGATCGAGCTGCTTGTACAGCCGATCGAGTCGCTCTTCATCGACGAAGAGCACCGTCGCGCCTGAGTCGGTGAGTCCGTACGCGAGTTCCTCGCTCGTCCACCATGCGTTGAGAGGCACGACAACGGCTCCCGTTACCATGGCGCCCCAGAAGGCACAAATCCACTGGGGAAGGTTTCGCGACGCGATCGCCACACGATCGCCTTTGCCTACGCCGAGGGCGAGAAGTCGCTTGGCGATGGTAGCGGCGATCCGGTAATGCTGCTCGAAGGTGATGCGTTGATCTTCGTAGACGAGGAAGTCACGCTCACTGTGAGCGAGCGAGAGGTCGAGGATTTGGCGCAGATTGGCGGGGGCGTGCTTCCAAACCCGCAACTCGACGCCGTTGATCGTTGCCAGTTCGGTCTCGAACATTTGACCCGGAGCCGTCATCTGCGCAGTAGCGTCGCCGATCGAAAGTGGTGTTTCAGCCATGATGAGCGACGTTACCCGCTGGTGACGCTAGGGGAAAAAAGCGTTTGGCGATAGTGGGCTAATTCCGCAATAGATTCACGAATATCGTCGAGGGCGCGATGGTTGCTCGACTTCTCGTGCAGCGAGGTGAGTACTTCGGGATGCCAGCGGCGTGCCAATTCCTTAACGGTCGAGACGTCAACATTGCGGTAGTGGAAGAACGCTTCCAGGGTTGGCATATATTCCTGAAGAAATCTGCGGTCGGTGCCAATGGAGTTGCCACAAAGCGGTACTGATTGTTCGAGGTCGATGTGCGATTTCAAAAAGGCGAGCGTTTGGGCTTCGGCTTCGGCCATGGTGATTGTCGACTGTTTTACTGCTTCGACGAGCCCTGACTTCGTATGCATCTCGGTCACGAAATCACCCATTTCGGCCAACTGCTCGGGCGTCGCGTGAATGACAAGGTCGGGACCCTCGGCGACGATCGCGAGGTTGTCGTCGGTCACGATGGTCGCAATTTCAATGACGACATGTCGGAGAGGTTCGAGCCCGGTCATCTCTAAATCCATCCACACGAGCACAGATTGACACTACCCAATCTCCTTGATTGAGATGGCCCAGTAACCTTCGCCGTATGGAAATCCCTGCGCGACTGCTTCATTCTGACGCCTCGTTGCCTTCGTACGCCAACGAAGGAGATGCGGGATGCGACCTGGTCGCCAACGAGTCTTGCACTCTTGTGCGCGGCGGCGGTCGAGCGCTCGTCGGTACGGGCGTGAGTATCGCTATTCCCGAAGGTCATTGTGGATTGGTACTTCCTCGCAGTGGACTCGCGGCCAAGCACGGTGTGACGTGCGCCAACGCGCCGGGCCTCATCGACGCGGGTTATCGCGGGGAGCTACGTGTCGCGCTGGTCAATCTGGATCCGTCCAGCGACTATGACGTAAAGAAGGGAGACCGAATCGCGCAACTCGTCATAATTCCCTTCGTCGCGGCTGATTTCGATGTCGTCGAGGAACTTCCCCCCGCGAGGAGGGGCGATGGCGGTTTTGGGAGCAGCGGGCGATGACCCAATTTCTCGATCCACTTGATGGCGCCTTTTTACTGCTCGAAACACACGGTACGTCGATGAACATAGGTGCGATCATTGAGCTCGAAGGCTCGAACAGTGCGAACCCTCAAGAAACCTTTGACCTCATCCTCTCGAATATCAAAGACCGAGTGCACGAGATTCCGATTCTCACGAAGCGCATCGTGCGCGCCCCGTTTGACTTGACATGGCCGATTCTCGTCAACGAAGAAAGTTTTGACATCACCAAACACGTACTTCGCGTTGCGTTGCCGGCACCGGGTACGCCCGACCAATTCGACGCACTCGTCTCAAAATTTCTTTCGCAGCGACTCTCCAAGCGGCGTCCGTTATGGGAACTCCTCGTCATCGAAGGTCTCCAAGACGGCCGTACGGCACTGGCCCTTAAGGTGCACCATGCACTGGCTGACGGCGTTTCGGGCGCCGAGACGTTTGCCGGTCTTTTTGACATCTCGCCCGACGTGCGAGCTCCAGCACCGAAAGACGACGACGCGAGCGAACCCGACGCGGTCAAGAGTTCGTGGGGGTTGGTACGTCAGTCTCTTGGGCGACTTACGCGCCATCCCAAGGTGTTCTTCGAAAGCGTCCGGTCCTGGTTTACGAGGTCGTTCGAGATTATTCGAGGTGTCATTCGAGTGGTCATCGTTCGACGAAAGAAGAACGTGACGCCGGATCAACCTTCAATTTTTGAGGCGCGCCGTTCTTCGATAAGTGGTTCGCCCAGCGATGAGAAGTCGTTCCACCGACTTCGCGTTCCTCTCGCTGATGCCAAACGTGCGGCGAAGAGTCGCGGCGCGTCGGTGACGGATTTTGTTATGACCACGACTGGTGGCGCACTCCGACGCTTTCTTCTCGACCGTGACGACCTTCCAAAAAGGGATTTGATTGCTTTCGTTCCAATAAACGTACGCCCGGCGGGTTCCGCGACCACGTTGGGTAATCAGATTTCAGGCATGTTGGTTGCGCTTCATATTGATGTCATCGATCCCGAAGAACGGCTACGAATTATTGCGAGCGACTCTGCCAAGACCGTTGATGTGCAGCGCGAGCACCGAGCTGAGATCTTCCAAGACGTGCCGAGGGTTATTGGACCGGTGTTGATCTCGATTGGCGCGAAGATCATTTCGGCGTTTCGCCTCTACGATCGAATTCCTCCCATGGCGAACTTGATGGTTTCCTCTGTACCGGGACCGCCGATTCCCCTCTGGTTAAGCGGTCACCGTGTCGCGTCCGCGGCTCCGGTCGGCCCGCTCTTTGGAACGTTCTCCCTCAACATCACCGTGCTCGGCTTCGAAGAGCACCTGGAGTTTGGGCTTCTTGGATGTGCCGAGCGACTGCCAGATCTTGAGAAATTACGGGATTACATTTTGGAGGAATCACGCCTCCTTATCGACACGACTCCTTCGGCGTAGGGGCATTTGCCGAGAGCGAAGTCCGCTATTATTGACTTTCACGCGGACGTAGCTCAGTTGGTAGAGCGCGACCTTGCCAAGGTCGAGGTCGCCGGTTCGAGCCCGGTCGTCCGCTCCAGTTGTCAGGGGCTCGCCACCTGCGTCGTACGTTTTTAGATTTTTCGAGCGACGCGGCGCCGACCCATCCACTCGTAATCAATACGCGACGCGTTCGCGTCCATTTCTGCTGGGCGTCGAAATGGCCTGGCACGTTCGTACAGCACGAGCACGTCGGAGCGCCCGGGTCAATTCAATCTTGAGTGGTCCACGATGAGAATGAATAGTGTTTGGCCAAGGAGGAAATCATGGTGCACGTCGCTCTTGAACCAGTCCTTCGCGCCGCTCGCGACAACCCCAGACCGCACCCTCGCACGCAGGATATTGGCGAGCGCCGCGCGGCTTTTTTTGAGCTCGTCACTTCATTACGGGGCGATGAGGTTCTTCCCGTATCAATCTCCGATACGTTGGTCCGACTTGATGACGGACGTGAGCTGGCGACTCGGCTCTACGTCGCCGACAACGACGATGGAAGGGCGCTCGTTCTTTACTTTCATGGAGGATCGTTCTGTTTGGGAAGTCTCGACTCGCATGACGCATTTTGTCGCCGATTTTGCGTTGATACTGGCATGCGTGTCCTCGCCGTCGACTATCGCCTTGCTCCCGAGTTTCCATTTCCCGCCGCGGTTGACGACGCAACCGAGATGTTTCGATTCGTCGCGTCGCACCTGTCGCAATTCGCCTCACCCGATGCGCCCTTGATCGTGATGGGCGACTCCGCCGGGGGTTCCCTCGTTGCTGTGGCATCAGCGTTGACGAAGGACGAAGGACTCGCGATTGCGGCCCAAGTGCTCATCTATCCAACGCTCGGGCCAGAACTCGTGACCAAGTCCGCGCACGAATACGGCTCGGGCTACCTGCTCGATCTCGAGCATCTACGGTACGACTACTCGCAGTATCTCGGTGATTTCGCTGACCACACCGATCCGCGCGTGACACCACTTATGTTCAGCGACCTCACCCAAGCGCCGCCGGCGATTGTGCTCGTCGCCGAGTGTGATCCGTTGCGTGACGAGGGTCTGGCCTACGCAGGGTTACTCGAACACTTTGGCGTACCCGTCGAAATCCTCCAAGCCGAAGGAATGGTGCACGGTTTTCTTGGTCTCGGCGCGGTCGTGCCCGAGGCGCTCACCATCTTGGATGATCTCGCTGAACGAGTGCATCACTTCGTGGAGCACGCCTCGGCATGAACGTACTCTTCGTGACATTGGATCAGTTTCGCGGGGACTCCTACGGTGAAGCGGGCCACCCGCTGGTCAAGACGCCAAACTTGGATCGCGTGGCGCGCGCGGGCGTACGCCTCGAACGACATTTCTCTCAGGCTGCGCCTTGTGCGCCCGGGCGTGCCGCGCTCTACACCGGCACGTACCAAATGAATAATCGCGTTGTCGCGAACGGCACACCACTTCGGCGGGGTCTCGCGAACCTCGCGACCGTCGCGCGCGAAGCGGGTTATGACCCGACGCTCTTTGGCTATACCGATCAGGGCCTTGATCCCAACGAGAGTGCCGGAGTCGACGACCCGCGACTCGACAATTACGACGGTGTCTTGCCTGGATTTTCAGTAGGGCTCTATCTACCCGAGAGCCAAGCCGGCTGGATCCAGTACTTGCGTGAAAAGGGTTTTCAGGTCGAAAGTGGCTGGGCGCCCGCGCTGCGCGGCGAGCCCGATCGACCCGCGGAAGATTCCCTGAGTGGCTTTTTGACGACGCGGTTTCTCGAGTGGCTTGGCGAGAAGGATGGCGGATGGTTCGCGCACCTCAGTTACCTCCGCCCGCACCCTCCGTACGCCGCCGCAGGGGAGTTCGCACGAATGTACGACCCCGCCGACGTGGCGATGCCCATTCCCGCGACCGAGCGCGAGCGCCGCCACCCCTTGCATGAGATCGCTCTTTCGGTGCGAGCCTCCGCCGCGCCGGCGAGTGAGGAGGACATGAGGATTTTGCGAGCGCAGTACTACGGCATGATCAGCGAGGTCGACTTTCAACTCGGTCGCGTCTTTCAAGCACTCGACGATCGAGGCGAGTGGGATGACACGTTGATCGTGATCACGTCGGACCACGGCGAGCAACTGGGTGATCACGGTCTGATCGAAAAGCTCGGTTTCTTTCCTCAGAGTTACCACGTGCTCGGACTATGGCGTGATCCTCGAACGACGCCCCAACAACGAAGCGTCGCTCGCTTCACGGAGAACGTTGATCTGCTGCCGACCTTGTGCGACGCACTTGGTGTCGCAGTTCCGGCTCAGTGCGACGGAACGTCGCTGTTGCCGCTTTTCTCTGGCGATGACGTGCCGTGGCGAACGCACGCGCACTACGAATGGGACTACCGCACGTATTTGATCAACGCGCAGACGTCGCGCGTGAACGTGGATCGAGAACTCTCGCGCTACAACCTTGCGGTCTCGGTGGGTGAGGAGACGGCGTACGTGCAGTTTGGCGACGGTGCGTTTCTTTGTTTCGACCTCGACCTCGACGCCACGTGGCGCACCGAATGCGCTGACGTCAGTCGTGTGCTTGGCGTCGCTCAAGAGCAGTTGGTCTGGCGCCAAGAGCATCTTCAGCGCGAATACACCGACATGTTGCTTCGTGCCGATCGCCCGGGCCGCTGGCCTATGGCGTTCTCAGTGGGCTAACGGGCTGAGACCGCGTTCTAACCCTTGCATGAATTGGGCATAGGTCCGGTCGCGGTCTGGGGCGAAATTTATTTCCAACATCTCGAGCGTGACGAAGCCGTGTACCGCGGACCAGAGCATCTGGGCGGCGTCCACGGGTTCGAGTCCTCCGAGGGCACCAACTCCTTGCGCGGACGTGACGATGTTGACCATGGCCTGAAACGCTTGGTGAGCGACCGTGACGGCCGCGCTGGAGGGATTGAATCCCACGAATCGTTGTACGAACATCACGTTGTAGTGCGAACGATGAGTGAGTGCGAAATTTCGATAGGCGTCGGCCACGTTGGTGAGTGGATCGCTCGGATTGAAAACCGATGACTCGAGGGCGTGTCGTAACTTCGTGAAGCCTTCAGTCCACACTGCGTCGAGCAGCCCGAATTTGCCGTCGAAGTGGTTGTACAGCGCCATGGGCGCCACATTTGCTCGTCGGGCGATGGCGCGCACCGTGAATCCTTCAGGGCCTAACTCACTGAGAATGTCAAGGGCGGCCGCCATCAGTTCGGGTTCGATGAGTCGTGAAGGTGTTCTTTGGGTCACTTGACGTAGTATAGAACGTTGTTCTATACTACTGGAACATCGTTCTACAGTGGTGGGGGCCCGTTGTCAGATTCGTCCGATAGTCGTCGATGGCTGGTGCTCGGGGTCCTTTGCGTAGCGGTACTCCTCGTTGGAGTCGACAACACCATTGTCAACGTCGCCTTACCGACGCTCTCGGAGCAACTAAGGGCAAGCAACACCGACCTGCAGTGGATCGTGGATGGCTACTCGCTTCCGTTCGCGGGACTGTTGTTGATGGGCGGCGCCGTGTCGGACCGCTTTGGCCGAAAGCGCGTCATGCAGATCGCTCTTTTGTTGTTCGGACTCTTTTCGTTTCTCGCGGCGCGCTCGGACACCATCAGCGAGTTGCTCACGGCGCGCGCCCTCATGGGTGCAGCCGCGGCGTTTATTTTTCCAGCGACGCTCTCACTGATAACGACGACGTTCGCCAATCCTTCGGAGCGGGCGAAGGCCTTCGGATTTTGGGGTGCGACCGCGGGCGTCGCGATTGCCATTGGACCAGTCATTGGCGGCGAACTCATTACGCACTTTTGGTATGGCTCAATCTTTCTCGTCAACATCCCCATTGTCATCGTCGCCTTCGCCGCGATGGCGCTCGTTGTTCCCGAATCGAGAAATCCCAACCTTCACCGATTTGACTTTCTCGGCCTACTCTTCGGCACGAGTTTTGTGAGTTTGCTCGTGTTCGCAATAATTCAAGGTCCCGAATGGGGTTGGCTCAGTGGATCGACGTTGCCATTCTTCGCGATCTCGGGTGTCGCACTGGTGTTGATGATTCGACGTGAATTGCGTATCGATTGGCCCCTACTCGACGTAAGGGTGTTCAAGAATCGATCCTTCTCTTCAGGCGCGGGAGCGATCGCCACGGGCTTTTTCTGTTTGTTCGGATTCATCTTTCTCGTCACGCAGTACTTCCAACTGATACACGGCTACTCGCCACTTTCGGCGGGTGTCCACACGCTGCCCTTTGCTTTCGTGACCATGGTGATGACGCCGCTGGGTGCCGTGGCGGCGCTTCGTGTCGGTGCGCGTTACGTGGTGAGTGCGGGTCTGGTCATCATGGGTGGCGCACTCCTCTACATGACGACAATGAGCGCACAGGCCGCGTACTTTGGCCCCATCGTGGCCAGCATGGTCGTGCTCGCGCTCGGATTCTCGCTCATCACCGCGCCTTCGACTGCGGCCATCATGATCTCGCTGCGCCCTGACCAGATCGGCGCGGGTGCCGCCGTGAACGAAACCACACGAGAAATCGGGGGCACCATGGGTGTCGCGGTCGTTGGCTCGGTCTTCTCTTCGATCTTCGGTCCTCAGGTGCGCTCGGTTCTCGCGGGTGTGGGACTCTCGACGAAACAACTCAACATCGCCCAAAGCTCGACCCAGGCCGCCAAGGCTGTGGTCGCGCACGTGCCGCTCGGTTCAACCCTTCACGAGCAACTCGCGTCGGGCGTCACTTCAGCGTTTATCAATGGTTTTCACCGCGGATGCCTGGTGGCGTCGATTTTCGCCCTCGTCGCGGGTCTCGCCGCGTTCCAGTTTCTGCCCAAAGGCGTCGCACACGAGCAACAACCGGTGCACTCATGAGTCGAAATTAATGAGGGCGTCACGAGCGAGCCCTGCTCGTCCCTTGATATCTGGTATCAATGGAAGCCATAAGCCCGTTAGGGCGAAGGAAATGAGGAGAATTCATGCTGCGAATAATTCGTGCGCGCCACGCGTTCGTCGCGACCGCCATCATGTCGCTGGTGCTGGGCTCGAGCTTGGTGGCGGGGGCCGCATCGACGACGGGAACCTATAACGCGGCCGACGCAAAATTAGTGCCGTCAAGTCTCAAGTCGATGACTTTGCAAGTCGCGACCGACGCGACGTATCCGCCGGACGAGTCCATGGATGGCACCACGATGGTGGGCTTTGACGTCGATCTCATGAAGGCCATCGCTAAGACGCTCGACATCAAAGTGAACGAGAACAACGTCACCTTTGACAGCATTCTCGCTGGTATCAAGGGTGGAAAATACGAGATTGGTAACTCGTCGTTCACCGACACCAAGGCGCGTGAGAAGCAGGTGTACTTCGTTGACTACTTCCAAGCCGGCGAAGCCGTCTACGCGAAGGCCGACTCGTACGTGAAGTTCTCGGGTCTCGCGAGTCTCTGCGGTCTCAGTGTTGCCGTCGAAACAGGCACCACCGAACAGTCCGACGCAGTCAACACTGCCAAGACGTGTCCCTCGTCCAAGAAAGAGACGGTCCTCGCGTACCCGACCCAGACGAGCGCTGACCTCGCGGTTTCGTCGGGACGCGCACAGCTCGGCTTCCTCGACAGTCAGGTCGCGGGCTACGTCGTCTCACAATCCCACGGTGTGTTCAAACTTGTTGGTAGCGCAATCGAAGTCGCTCCTTACGGCATCGCCACGCCTAAGACCACCGCGGGTAAGGGCCTCGCCTCGGCGATCGAGGCCGCGGTGAAGACGCTCATCGCGAACGGCACCTACGGCGCGATCCTCGCGCACTGGGGCGTGACCGCTGGTGCCTTGCCGACGTCAAAGATTGTGGTGGACGGTGCGACCTCCTAGGTTCTAGAAACCCACGCGTATGACAACAAACGGGGACGACGCCGTAAGGGTCGTCCCCGTTCGTCATTACGGTCGGTGGGTCGGTGTCGCGGTAGCACTCGTCGTTTTTGCGATGGTGGTTCACACCTTGTTCTTCAAGGTAGCCAGTGCCAAGATCGCGTGTCGTCTGATCGACGGCGCCAAGAGCTGTCATCACGTCATGGTCTGGCGTTTCCAATGGAACATCGTCGGACAGTATTTCTTCACGTCGGAAATCCTTCACGGATTACTCCGTACGCTCTTTTTGACGGTGGTGGCGATGATCATTGGCATCGTGCTGGGCGTGACACTGGCGGTCATGCGTCTGTCGCCGAATCGGGTCTTGAGCATCGTGGCGTGGGTCTACACCTGGTTCTTTCGCGGGACCCCAATACTCGTGCAACTCCTCTTCTGGAGTTTCATCGGACTGTTCTACCCGCACGTCACGATCGGTATTCCCTTCTCGCACGTCACGTTTTTGGATATTCACGCCAACACCTCGATCACGGTCATGGAGGCGTGCACGCTGGGACTNNGAAGCGGCGACCTCGCTCGGGATGACGCGCCGCCAGACGCTGCGTCTGGTGACCATTCCTCAAGCCATGCGGGTCATTATCCCTCCGACCGGTAACGAGGTGATCTCGATGCTGAAGACCACGTCCTTGGTGAGTACGGTCGGTGTTACCGAATTGCTTGGCGCCGCCACGAATATTTATTCCGCGAACTATGAAATAGTGCCACTTCTCATCGTGGCGAGCCTCTGGTATCTCATCGTGACGACGGTCTTGTCCATTGGACAGTTCTACCTCGAGCGAAATTTTGCTCGCGGTGCGCTGCGTTCACCGCCGCCGACCCCGTTGCAACGAATACGTGCCGACGTGATGGGCATAGGCGCGAAATTTCGGACTCGACGTGACATGGAGATCGTGACGTGAGCGAGCCAATGGTCAAGATCCGTGGAGTCCACAAGTCCTATAACGGCGTGGCGGTATTAAAGGGAGTTAACCTCGACGTGCAACGCGGGGAAGTGACCTGTCTGATCGGCCCCTCCGGGTCGGGCAAGAGCACCCTGCTTCGTTGCATCAACCACCTTGAGAAACACGACAGCGGTGAACTTCGTGTGGACGACGAGCTCGTTGGCTACGAGATGCGCAACGGCAAACTGCATGAGCTCTCGGACAAGAGAATCTGTCAAAACCGATCGCACATCGGCATGGTGTTTCAGCGTTTCAACCTCTTTCAGCACTTCACGGTCCTGGATAACATCACGATCGGCCAAATGAAGGTCCTCGGAGTGAATCGCGAAAGCGCCGTGCAGAAAGCGCGCGAACTCCTTGCGAGGGTGGGGCTGAAGGATAAGGAGTCGAGTTACCCCAGTCAACTCTCTGGCGGCCAACAACAGCGCGTCGCCATTGCTCGAGCCCTCGCCATGGATCCCAAACTCATGCTCTTCGACGAACCGACGTCGGCGCTCGATCCTGAGTTGGTAGGTGAAGTCCTCGAGGTGATGAGGGATCTCGCCAAGAGTGGGATGACGATGATCGTGGTCACGCACGAAATCGGTTTTGCTCGCGAGGTCGCGAATTCGGTCTATTTCCTTGACGCAGGAATCATTGAGGAATCGGGGGATCCGCGCGTCATTCTTTCGAACCCTGCGTCGGAGCGATTGAAGAATTTTCTCTCTAAGGTCCTCTAACCGTTCGGTTGAACCGTTATTAGGAAATCGACGAGGGCGAAAACGGTGCGGCGCCGAACGACTCACCGTCGAAGGTATCGCGAGTGGTGAATTCCTCGACACGACGTCGTTTCAGCTTCGTGGGCCGCTTCACTGGATAGCCCAGTGCGAGCAGCGCCGCGATGGCGTAGTCATCGGGAACATGGAGGACTTCACGTGCCGCTTGTTCATTTCGCGTGAGCACGGTTGTCATGACGCCAGCGAGACCGCGTTCGTGCGCGCCGAGCAAGATGCTCCAGACGAATGGATAGATGGAAGCGCCACCCACGAGTTGATAACGATCAAGGTCGCGATCGGTTGCGGCGAGCGAGCCCAGGTCAGCGAGCACCACCAACATGACCGGTACTCGATCGATGCTCTCGGCGAAACCATCGGGATCGAACAATGCCTCGGCCTCGCTACGTTGCGCGTCTGC
>PKZI01000035.1 GCA_003133005.1 Acidimicrobiaceae bacterium
GACATTTGGGGCGGTTACACCGATGTCGAAAAGACGACGCCCTGGGAAAGCGACACCCTCGTTAATGTCTGGTCCACCACCAAGACGATGACGTTTCTCATTTCGCTCATGTTGCTTGAGCGGGGCGAACTCGATTTTGACGCGCCGGTCGCCAAATACTGGCCGGAATTCGCCGCGGCCGGAAAAAAGGAGATTACGTTCCGTCAAGTTTTGTCGCACACTGCAGGCTTGTCAGGTTTTTCTGCGCCCATGGAAGTGAAGGATCTCGCTGACTGGGAGTTTTGCGTGCAGGCTCTCGCCGCCCAAGAGCCCTGGTGGGAGCCGGGCACGCAGTCGGGCTATCACGCGGTGACGCAGGGATATCTCATTGGCGAAGGCGTACGCCGCATCACCGGAACGACCATTGGTGAATTCTTCCAAGAAGAAGTAGCGAAACCATTGGGTGCCAACTTCTTCATCGGACTTCCCGAAGCAGAAGAATCCAAGGTGAGCGTGGTGCTGCCTCCACCACCCGTGGATCCGAGCGTCTTTCAAGATCTCCCGATGGCAATTCGAACATTCACCTCACCCCTGCTTGACGCGACCGCGCCACAGCACCGGTGGTGGCGAGCCGCTGAAATCCCGGCGGCCAACGGTCACGGCAACGCGCGATCGGTCGCCCTGATCCAACAGATCATCACCAATCAGGGCGAAGCAATGGGCCACCGGTTCTACAGCGAAAAGACCGGCGAGTCCATCTTCGAGACCCAGGCCAACGGCGTGGATCTCGCGCTCGGGACCGAGACGCACTTTGGCATGGGTTACGGTCTTTCGAGTCCGTCGGTGCCCATCGGGCCGCGCGCGTGCTACTGGGCCGGGTACGGGGGCTCAGTCATCGTGATGGACCAGTCCTCGGGACTCACGGTTGCCTACGCGATGAACCTCATGAAGGGTTCACTCACCGCCGAGACACGTGGTGCTACGTTCGCCTTGCTCGCAGCGCTCGCCTCGTTGGGCTGATTTCTGTCACAGCTAGTCGACGTTTTTCTTCGAAACCGACGTCTTTCGCCGTTTGCGATTCTTGGACGGCGCACTTGATCCCAGTTCGGCGAGTCTCGCCTGGGCGTCGTACGCGTCGGGTTCGGCGATCACCACGCGCGCGAACAGCTCGCGCGCTGACACCGCGTCTCCGGCTCGATCAAAGACGTCGGCGAGCGCGTACCAGAGCCGCACGTGACGATACGAAGGATTACGCAGTTGCTTGGTCGCGCCGGCCTTGGTAAGAAGGGCGATCGCTTCGTCGTAGCGCCGCTCGTCGGCGAACGTAGCGGCCATCACGATGCGACCCTCGACGAGGACTTCGGCGGTGGGTTCACTGGCTTCGAGTTCCGCGAAGGTCTTTTCAACCGCACGGAAGCGACGATTCGCTCGATCGCAGTCCATCACGAGCGCCAGGTGCTCCGGGTCGCCGGTGATCGCAAAATAGGCGCGAAGATGGATCTTGGCCATGCTCCATCGCTCGGCGCGGTACGCAGCGAGCCCCGTCAGCTCGCGCACCGGGGCCACGCCGGGCACCGCGTCCGCGACGGTTCGTCCAAGTCGAAGGGCCTCTTCGTAACGTTTGCGGTCGTAGGCCTCAGCGGCGCGCGTCAGTGTGGCGACGGTCTTTTCTCGCATGTAGGACGTCCCGATGAACGCCTTGCGCACGTCAGAGGCGACGTCACCGGGTAAGGCGTAGCGAACTTTGGGTTTCGCCTTAGCGACGGGTGCTGTCGTACCCGGGCGAACCTCTTCGACCCACGCACCCAACGGATCAGGCGTGCGACCCGCGCTCGGCGTCTCTTCCATCGCGCCACCGGTGCTCTTGATGTGCGTCGCGCCCTTTCGTGCGACGCCGCCCCAACCCTTTTCGCGACCGTGGGTCGTTATCTTCTGATGCTCGAGTTCCTCTGGCGTCAACGAACGAGGCGCGCGCGCGTATCGGGCCGAACTCGCACCCGCACCACGCGCGCTGCCACGCGCCGCGCCACGTGCTGCGCGTGGCGCACTCGGACGCCGAGTGGGACCGGATCGAGCGCCTCGGGCGTCACCGTCACGGTCGTCGCGCTTCCAGCGCGGTTCGTTGTCGCGTGCGTCAGGACGTCGCGACGACGGACGATCAGTGCGGGCGTTTCGTTTCTCGCCGTAGGGGGCCCCTTCACGCGCCCGTCTTGGTGAGGAGGTAGCACTCGAACCGCTTCGGGTCGGACGTGCACTTCGCTCTGGTGGCTTCGCACCGTGAGTCCCCGACGTCGGACGCGCCCTTCGAGGGTCGCGCTCGTCGCGTTCTTCGCGCGGATCGCGAGTTGTTCGGCGGGTCTCCTTGAATTCGCCGCGAGGACGCGGCGAGCGTGGTGATCCGTCACCCGCGCGCGGGCTGCGGCGACGATCGTCACCGTCACGAGCAGGGCGCGGCGCTCTCGAAGGCGCACTCCCGCTCGCGCGCGCCGGGCGCTCGGACGGCCTCTTGGCGGGCGAATCGCTACGATTACGTTTCGGTGCTCCCCCTTTGTTCGCGCTCGAGGCGCGACGAGGTGAGGGTGTCGCAGAGGGCATTGTTCAATCCTACTAAGGCAACCCGCGAGCCACGACCGACCTCGTCGCCGAGTTCCTCAAATCGCCCCCAAGGCGCGGATCACTCAGGCCAAGTGCAAGAGACGCGCGGCGTTTTCCTTCATGATCTTGGGTCTCGCCTCGGCGGGGAATTCAAGCGCGTCGAAGTCGCGCAGCCATCGCTCGGGCGTGATGACCGGAAAGTCCGAACCGAACAAGACCTTGTGACTCAAATAGCTTCCGGCCGCGCGAATAAGCGGAGCTGGCAGGTACTTGGGCGACCAACCCGATAAGTCGATGAACACGTTGGACTTGTGGGTCGCCATCGCCAGCGCGTTGTCGTACCAGGGCATTCCCGCGTGCGCCAAGACCATCGAGAGTCCCGGGAAGTCCGCCGCCACGTCATCGAGCAAGAGTGGGTCCGACAAGGCGAGCTTGATGCCCCGCCCGCCTGGGAGGTTCGCCCCGATGCCGGTCTGGCCGGTGTGAAAGATCACCGGCACCGAGAGTCCCTCGAGCAGAGCGTAGAGCGGGTAATACTCGAGGTCGTTCGGGCGAAAATCCTGCAGGCTCGGATGGAACTTAAAGCCACG
>PKZI01000180.1 GCA_003133005.1 Acidimicrobiaceae bacterium
GGGGTCTGGTTCGCCAATGAGCTGCACGAGTCGTTTGGCGACGGCGACGTCATTCCTTACAGTGTCTCGTTGATCGAACTGAGCGGCGCCACGGGCGCGACACTTCAAACTATCGAGGGCTCGGTCTCGAACGGCCTCGAGAGTGTGACCAGCATCGCTCAGTGCGGTCACGACCTCTGGGCCTCAAATTCAAATACCTACACAATTTCTGAATTCAATGGCCTCACGGGTGCTCCGGTGCGTGTCATCACGGGCGACGGGATCGACGATCCGACGTCAGTCGCGTGCGACAAGTCCCAAGTCTGGGTGACCAACCTCGACGCCGACCGGATTGTTGTGCTGCGGGCATCTGACGGTTCCTTGTTGCGAACGATCGAAGGGGCTTCCGTCGAAGGATCGACCAACGTGGCCTTTGACGGGTCGCACGCGTGGGTCACCAATCCCTACGAGAATTCCGTCACTGAATTCGACGTCGCGACGGGTTCACTCGTTCGAATCCTGGACAAAAGAGCGGATGGATTCAGCGCGCCCACGGGTGTCGCGGTTGGCGACGGCCACGTATGGGTGACCAACCAGCACGGCAACAGCGTGACGCAACTTGACGAAAAAACCGGTGACGTACAGAAGATCATTCGGTCCTGAACATCGCTGCTGGCGACTGCGTCAAACGCTTTGTTCTGATTGGTCGTCACCTAACTGGTCGCGCACTCGTTTTTGACACCGCGGCAGTTCTGTTGGTGGGAGATTCTTTTCTATTGCACAGTCGTGCTAATTGGTTCGGCGATTGCTCCCTTTGGGGCTACGACTTTTAACTTCTCGCCCCACTTCGTCCACGTTGCCTTATATGTCGCGCCGCTGATCGTTGCGCTGAGGGTGAGCGGAAGTGGCTTCGCGTTATCGCTGACGTAGACCGTGGCGCGGTAGGAGGGATTGCCGTCTTGAGCGGGGACCGTTCCTGAGATTGCGCGAGCACGCTGACCATCGACGGTCGTGACAGGCCCAAGCGCGAGGTGGCCCTTCAGATCGAGAGAGAGATCGAAGTCTGACGCGAGCGTCGTTGCCAGAGCTACCGCGCCATAGTTCGGGTCCTTCGGCGTTACGAGAAGCCAGTCATTGGCGTACGAACTCGGATCGACGAGGTCAAGTCCAAAGAAATTGGTGAGCGCGTACGTGTTGCCTCGGATGTAGAGCTTTTTCTTCGCGTCAAGGGCGATCACGTCGGCGAGGGCGCCGTTGCTGACGGCAAACTGCTGGATTCCGGCATTGACGCCAATGTCGTTATCCTCCTGCTCGGTCGTCGAGGACTGCGTCGTCAAGGCGACTTCGTGCACTGAGGTTTCGCTCGTCGCGTCGTGTAGCGCCGCCGCGAGGAGCGAGGAAGCATCTGTCGTCGCGGCGCCAGTGCTTGTGGCCCACGACAGTGTCAGAAGTGAAGCAATCGTTGCGGCGCCCAAGATCGCTCGCGCCGCACGGTGCGACGAAGTGCGGCGTGCAGGTACGGCCGAGTCGAAGGATAAAGGAGGTGGGTTCATTCCTCGTCAATCTAGACGCATTTGCCACGCGCCAAAAATGGCGAGCTGGACTCGACGTTCTAGAATTGCGTATGGATAGTTCCGTGCCGAATGACGTCGACATCGCGTTCCTCACTGCGGGGCAATGTCTCGAAATGTTCGTTGACGGCCGACTTACGTCGCTGCGACTCATCGAAAGTCTTCAAGAGCGCATCGCCGCGCTCGACGAGCCCTCGACCGAAGTGGCTCTTCGGTCAATCGCTTCGCTGAGTGCCGACGCCCTCGACGTCGCCCGTGAACGCGACGAGGAGCGTTCGAGAGGCGAACTGCGTGGTCCGCTGCACGGTATTCCCGTGCTGATCAAAGACAACATCGAAGCACGGGGACTACCAGGACTTGCCGGCTCGAGTGCGTTGGTGGGTCGCCCCAGTCGTGACGCGCCACTCGTCACTCGGTTACGCGACGCGGGAGCGATTGTTTTTGGAAGCACGAACTTGAGTCAATGGGCGAACATTCGCTCACCTCGTTCGACGAGCGGCTATTCGGCGACGGGCGGTCTGGTCGTGAATCCGTGGGCGCTTGATCGCTCGGCGGGGGGATCCTCCTCGGGTTCGGGCGCGGCGCTCGCGGCCGGTTTCGCGCCACTTGCCGTGGGTACCGAGACGGACGGTTCAATTGTTTGTCCCGCTTCCGTGAATGGTGTGGTGGGTCTCAAACCAACGGTTGGCGTGGTTCCCAGCGACTTCATGGTACCCATCAGTGCGAGTCAGGACAGCCCCGGACCAATGGGTCGCACTGTTAGCGACGTGGCGCTGTTGTATAGCGTCCTTTCGGCGCAGGCGCCGCAGCAATTTTTGCACACACCGACGTTCGCGGTCGCGTCGAATTGGCGCACTTACCACGCTCAGACTGACCGCCTCTTTGACGAGGTCATAGGTGAACTGCGCGACGCGGGTGCCACCATTGTCGAGCGCGAATTACCGATTCCGGGAAATGAAGAATACGCCGACGAACGGACGGTCTTGTTTGCGGAACTCCTGGATGACTTGGGCAACTATCTCGAGGCGCGTCCGGGCGAGGGTGTGCGTTCACTCAGCGACGTTATAGCGTTCGAAGACGAGCACTTCGAAGAGGAGCAACGCTTCTTCGAGCACGAGAATTTTCTACACGCTGTGGCGACGGGTGGTCGTAGCGGCAGCGTGTACCCCGAGGCGCGGTCGCGCAACTACGCGTGGGCAACCGAACGTTGTCTCGGACCAGGACTTGAGGGCGTCGACGCGTTGCTGTCGCCCGCCTACGGACCGAGTTGGAAGAACGATCTGACGGTGGGCGGTCACCCCGCAATTTCGAGTGTGGCAACGACGCCGTCGGCGATCGCCGGGTGGCCCATCATGTCATTGCCCATTGGACTCTTGCAGGGATTACCGGTGGGCATGGCCTTGATGGGTCGAGCGAACAGTGAGTGGTTGATGCTCGACGCGGCGCGTTGGATCGAAACGGTGCTCAGACACCGGACCGACTGGACCGCGCCCTCATTTCGAGGTACGCAGCGCTTCTAGCGCACGCGTTCTCGAATAGTGGTCACTTCTGCGGTCGAAGCAGAGACGGCCTGCGTTAAGTTACGAACGTGCCAGTTCTTGGAGACTACGAACCGAGTCCCGCGCAGTGGGTTCGCGATCAGGTCGAGGAGTATGAGGCGTCCGGCGGAGCGCGCGCGCACACGCTGCGCGACAGCGATATGCCGATCATTATTTTTACGACACGGGGAAACCGTAGCGGCAAGGTCCGCAAGACACCGGTCATGCGCGTTGAACACGACGGCGAATATGCTCTCGTCGCCTCGAAGGGTGGGCCGCCGGAGAATCCGGTGTGGTTTTACAATCTGCAAGCGCACCCCGACGAGGTCTCAATTCA
>PKZI01000094.1 GCA_003133005.1 Acidimicrobiaceae bacterium
CCGTGGCTCGCCACGATCTCGCACTCCACCATCTCTCCTACGCTCAGCGACGGATCCACCAACACCACACCGTCAATTTCGGGACACTCTCGCACGCTACGCCCGACGCCGGGAGCATCGATCAATAGTCGTTGACGCGTTCCGACGAGCGCGTCGCGGCGACGCGCGGTGATCGCGTCTTGGCGCTCGCTTACCTCGCGTAGACGCTCGAGCGCGAGTTCGTGGGGCACCTGGCGAGGAAGTGTGTTCGCGTGGGTCCCCTCCTCGCTCGAGAAGGTGAAGAATCCCGCCCAGTCCAGCTGGGCGGCGTCGATGAACTCGAGCAGCGCGCGTTGGTCGTCTTCGGTCTCACCCGGATAACCCAGGATGAACGAAGATCGAAACGTCGCGTCCGGTTCGATCGTTCTGATTGCGGTGATGCGTTCGAGAAAACGGTCCGCGTCGCCCCAACGGCGCATGGCGCGAAGAAGTGGTCGCGACGCGTGTTGCAACGACAGATCAAAATACGGCACTCCCGTTGACAGGATCGTCTCGATGAGCCCACTCGTGAGACCAGAGGGATACAGATATAAGAGCCGTACGCGTTCCACTTCCGCACTCAATGCCGCGGTGAGTTCAATAAGCGGCTGCGTGCCACCTTCGTCGAGGACCTCGAGTGCCTCGCCCCGTCCCGCGCGACGTCGGTCGTGACCCCAACTCGCGAGGTCTTGGGCGATCAGCACGAGCTCCTTGACGCCACCGTCGACCAGCGCGCGCGCCTCGCCCAGGATTTCCTTGGTCGAGCGCGATCGTTGGTCACCACGAAAAGAAGGAATGGCACAAAACCCGCAGCGCCGGTCGCAACCTTCGGCAATCTTCACGTAGGCCCACGGCGTCGCGGACGCGCGACGCGGCAGATTAAGAAGATCGAACGCCGGCACCGGGCGTCGACGAAGTGCCACGGGGGTAGAGGGCGCCAGCAGACTCTCGCCAAATCCCGCCACGAGGTCGACCTCGGGTAAGGCGGCGGCGAGTTCCTCGCCGTAACGTTCGGCCATGCAGCCCGTCACGACGAGCCGAGCGCCGCGTTGTTTCTGATCCGCCAGCAACAGCACCGTCTCAATCGACTCTTCACGCGCCGCCTCGATGAACGCGCACGTGTTGGCGACGACGAGGTCAGCCTCGTCAGGCGACGACGCGACGGCGTAGCCCTGCGTTTCGAGCAAACCCGCGAGTTTTTCAGAATCGACGTGGTTCTTCGGACACCCGAGTGTCTCGATCCAGTACCGCACCATCATCTCCTCTACGCGCCGACACCGAGCGCTGGGCGCTCGGTGTCCATGGCGGAGAGGGAGGGATTTGAACCCTCGGGCCCACTTTCGCAGGCCGCATTCTTAGCAGGAATGTGGTTTAAACCGAACTCACCCACCTCTCCAAGCAGATTTATCCTACTAAAGACGGCACAATGACCACCACGCGAGGCCACGCTTCACTATTACCTAGCGTTACACTAGGAAATCGTTTCGCCACCACCTGGAAAGGATTGTCGTGCGATCTATCCGCATTGCTTGCGCGTGTGCCCTGAGTCTCTGCGCAGTGATGGCCGTCTCGCTGGGCTCGACGTCGCTCGCGTCAGGCGCGAGCACGACCCTCGCGTCGTGCAAAGCCACCATTCCATCAGAGGAATACACCAAAGGAACTCTGACGGTAGCGACCGACGACCCCGTCTACTCACCTTGGTTCGTGAACAACAAACCAACGAACGGCAAAGGCTACGAGTCCGCGCTCGTCTACGCGCTCGCCAACGTCCTCGGTATTGCGAAGTCACACGTCAAGTGGGCCTACGAACCTTTTGATTCGAGTTACACCCCTGGCACGAAGCACTTCGATTTCGATATAAACGAGATTTCCTACACCGGGGCACGGGCTCACGCGGTGACGTTCTCAGTGAGTTATTACAACGTCAACCAGTCAATCGTGGCGCTCAAGACCGACAAAATCGTGAAGGACCATACGCCTGCTGAACTCAAGACGTACCTCTACGGTGACCAGATCGGCACGACAGGTCTTGCGTACATCAACGACTACATCAAGCCAACGAAGTCGCCGCGCGTCTTCGGCACCCTCGATCAAGCCGTCGAGGCGTTGCAATTGGGCCAGATTGACGCCATTGTCATCGACACGCCCACTGGCCAGTACATGGCGTCGTCCCAGATAATGAACGCCAAGAAAAAATTAACAGCCACACAGGTTGGCCAGTTTCCGAGCGTCGGCGAACACTATGGACTGCTTTTCACGAAGGGCAATCCACTCGTTGGCTGCATCAACGTTGGTCTGCAAGCACTCACGAGTGACGGCACGTTGGCCGCGCTCCAACACAAGTGGCTCGGCATCTACACGAGCGTGCCCACCATCACTCCCTAACAACCGTGTCGCTCGACACCGACGCTGCGTCGTCGGACGCGCCAAATCTCTTCGGAAGTCGTCGTAGTCGTCTCTTCGTTGGCCGACGCGGTCTCGCCGCGAGTTCGGTCTCGACGGTGCTTCTCGTGGGCGCAATCGTCCTCATTCTTTTCGTCGCGCCCGGCGGTGCCGCATTTCGCTACTACTTCTTTAACTTTCACGACATGCGTGTCGCATGGGATGGTCACGCCTCCCAGGGCATAAGTGCGCTCAGTCACAGTCTCTTCACGAACGTCTGGATGTTTCTCGTGAGTGAAGTGTTAGTCCTCTTCTTCGGCCTCAGTTTCGCGTGGATTCGAATTAGTCAGACGCCCGTGCTCTTTCCCGTTCGTATTCTTGTGACGACGTACACCGACATCTTTCGAGGCGTGCCATTGCTGATCGTCGTCTACCTGGTCGGCGACGGTTTGCCGGCGCTGAAACTCGGCTTCGTCTCCAGTCAGTCGCCCTCGATCTACGGCGTCGTCGCCCTTACACTCACGTACAGCGCCTACGTATCTGAAGTCCTGCGCGCCGGCATCAATTCAGTCCCTCACGGCCAGTTGTTGGCGGCACGCTCGCTCGGTCTCTCGCCGAGTTCGACCATGCGACACATTGTGTTGCCACAAGCGGTGCGCACGGTGATTCCGCCACTCTTGAATGACTTCGTATCGCTCCAAAAAGACACCGCCCTGGTATCGGTGCTCGGCGTCATCGAGATAGCCAACGCCGGTCAGATTTCTGCCTCGACGCTCTTTAACGGGAGCGGTCTGGTTGGGGCCGCTCTCTTCTTTCTCGCCCTCACCGTACCTATGACGCGTCTCACCGACCACCTCATCGAACGCGATCGGGCCAAGCGGCTGGCGGGGACATGAACGAGGTCGTACTTGAACTTCAAAACGTCGTAAAGCGCTTCGGCGCCAACGAAGTTCTACGCGGTGTTTCCCTCGAACTACATCGACACGAAGTCGTCTGTTTGATTGGCGCGTCGGGATCGGGTAAGTCAACGCTGCTTCGATGCGCCAACATGTTAGAGAGGATCGACGGCGGCTCAATAAGTTTGTTCGACCAATCGCTCGAGGATCGACGCGTGGACCCCAATCTCGTGCGGCGACACATCGCACTGGTCTTTCAGTCGTTTAATTTATTCCCGCACCTCAACGTGCTCGACAA
>PKZI01000164.1 GCA_003133005.1 Acidimicrobiaceae bacterium
GTGCTGGTGCAGGTGCGGGGGCGGGGGCGCTCAGCGATTTCGGCGCACCAAAGTCGACCTCTGTGTTGGGCGAGACGCCCGGCGTACCCAGTCCAGTGGGGCCGTTGTAGGTGCCCTGGCTATCCGTCGCGTCACAGAGGTATGTCCCGCACGTCGAGTCGTTTCCTACCCTCACGCCCAGCAGACTGCTCTCGTTGGCGTAGAGGTACGACGCGGGGTACGCCACCTCACTCGAGGACTGGCCCGCGAGGGCGAACATCGCGCCGATAATGGGTGCCGCCACGCTCGAGCCGCCGACGACCGTGAGGCCGCTGTAGTTGTAGGTGTCGTACGTCCACACGCCCGTGGCGGGGTCGGCCACCGCGGAGATGTCGTTCACCGTTCTGTTCGCACAGCCCGTGTCGGTCTGCCATGAGGGTTTTGGCTCGTAGGCGCTGCAACCGGCGGCAGCGTTGTTCCACACGGTCTCCGAACCGTCGCGAACGCCATTCGCGCTGTTTTGTATGAGCGACGTACCGCCTACCGCGACGACGTCAGGCGAGGCCGCCGGAAACTCGACGCCGTAGCCCGAGTCACCCGACGCCACCACGATCGGGACGTGAGGGTGATTGAAGTAGAGATTGGACGCACTCGTCTCACCCGCGTATTCACTCGAGCCGTAACTATTGGAGACCACCGTTGCTCCCATCGCGACCGCTGCGTTCACGCCGGTACCGAGATCCGCGATCGACGCACTGTTGGCTTCGACGAGCACGATTTGACAGTTGGGACAGATCGCACTCACCATGTCGATGTCGATGGACTGCTCGAGACCCCAACTCGCGTTGGCCACTGGCAGGTTCGTCGTGCTCCCGTTCTCGTTCACGACTTCAAACGTGCAGCCGCTATTGGCGTGGGCGACCTCGCCGACCGGGCACGCACTCAGACCAAAGAAACTTCGGTAGTAGGCGAGGTCACTGGCAATATTCGGATTGCTGTAGGCGCCGATCAGCGCAACGATCTGCCCGTTACCGCCGGCTCCCGCTTGGGTCGCCGACGCCACGTCGTAGGCCGACTGCAGATACGCGGGCGAATACGCCCCGTCGTCGCCGAGACTCGACACGGCCGGAACGCCCACGCCCGTCTGATTCGGTAACACTGCGGGTTGACTCCCAATCACCGAGTTGCAGTGCGCCATACCCGCGGGAACATTCTGCGAACACACGTCCTGGCCCGGGGTCGCGAGGTGGGACTGTTTCATCGACGCGTTGGTAGTCGTCGGTGACGTAGACGCGTGCACGCTCGAGACGAGAGCGACGGTGCCGAGCGAACTTGCGACTACGAGCGCCATGGCGAGACGAAGAGAGAATCGCACCGGAGTACCTTCTCTCTGCGGCGGTCGCTCATCAGAGGCGACCTCATTGTTCACATCGGCTCACCGTGGTGGGGTGAGAGTCGACGTTGCGCTCAGCCTAAGTGGCGCGTCGATTCACCGAGCAGGTGTCACGAAAATCAGCAAATGCTTTTTATCAAAAACGAAATCGACACGACTGATTAGTCAACGAGGGCTTGATAGACCAACTGTTCGAGTTCGCGCCGAATTGGGTAGGTCGAACTCGGCAGCAATTGCGTGAAGAATCCGACGCTGAGGTCTTCTGCGGGGTCAATCCAAAACGCCGTCGACGCCGCGCCTCCCCACGCGTAGGAGCCTTCAGAGATCAAGCTCTTGTTCTTTACTTGATCGATCACCACGGAAAATCCGAGCCCGAAACCCTTACCCGCGGTTGCGGTCTCCGAGAAGGAGTCAACCGCGAATTCCTCGAGGTCCGCGTTATGGGGCAGATGATTCTGGGTCATGAGGTCAAGCGTGCGACGCGAAAGGTACCGAACGCCATCGAGTTCACCGCCGCGCAGCAGCATGGTCATGAAGCGGTTGTAGTCGTAGGCGGTTGACAGCAACCCCGCACCACCGCTCAGTACGCGAGGAGAACGCTCGGCCGGCGCGGCGTACTCTTCGTAACGAAACGAGTCGCCCTCGTAGGGCACGTAGAGCATCGCGAGACGATCGCGCTTCTCGGGCGGGCACCACCACTCGGTGTCGTGCATCGCGAGCGGCACGGTCAATCGTTCGCGAATGAACTGGTCGAGCGTCTGACCCGACCAGATCTCGATGAGCCGTCCAAGCACGTCGGTCGCCACCGAGTAGTTCCAGTGACTGCCCGGCTCAAAGAGCAGGGGCGTACTGCACCAATCGTGTACCGCGCGAGCGAGGTCCGCGTCGTTCCTCCAACCGAAGTCGTAACCGAGCTTTCGGTACATCGCGTCCACAGGATGCAGATAGTTAAAGCCGTACGTGAGTCCGCTCGTGTGCGTCAACAGGTGATGCACGCGCACGGGTTCGCTCGCCGGTGCGGTCACTGGATCGTTCGGCGTTCCCGAGACGTACACCCGTGGGCTGCGCAATTCCTCAATCCACTGACCGACGTCGTCGTTGAGATCGAAGCGACCCTCTTCGTAGAGCATCATCACCGCGACACTCGTGATGGGCTTGGTCATCGAATAGATCCGCCAGATCGCGTCGTCACGCACGGCGATGTCGTGTTCACGGTCGAGGTGTCCCGCTTTGCCACACCAGACAAGTTCACCCGCGCGCGACACGGTGGCGACCCAGCCACTGAGGCGGCGGTCGTGCACGTAGGCGTCAAAGTGGGATTGAATTCGCTCGAGTCGACGTGGGTCGAAACCGAATTCAGAAGGATCTATTCGAACCTCTCGCAACGTCATACGCTTCTCGTTTCGATCGAGACCTTGGCTATTTCCCCGCACCCACGCTACGGTCGAGTGCCCGACGAAGTGCGTCAAGCGCGCTAATGGCACTGTACGCGCGCACTCGAGGTCGGTCCCCGGGTAAGCGAAGTTCCACGTCAGTTATTTCATCACCGACCGCGAGCCCCACGAAGACAGTCCCGGCACGTTGGCCGTCCTGCTCCTCGGGTCCCGCGACGCCGGTGACGCTGAGCCCTACGTCGGCGCCCAAAACCTTGCGCACACCTTCGGCCATCGCGCGCGCGGCCACGCCACTCACCACGGGTCCTTCGGGCACGCCGAGCAGCGTGAACTTCACGTCCGAGGCATAGCTCACGATGCCGCCGCGAAACCACGTCGAAGCGCCCGCGACGTTCACGAGGCGACTCGCGATCAGTCCGCCGGTCAACGACTCGGTCACGCCGAGGGTAAGGCCTTGGGCTATCAGGCGGTGCGCGACCACGTCTTCCATCGACTGATCATCAACCCCGAAGATGATGTCGCCGAGATTGATATCGATGAGGGTGCGAACCTTGTTCTCTTCTTCGGTGAGCAGCGCGGTCGCGTGCGCGGCGTCGTCACCTCGCGCGGTAATGCGCACCTTGATGCCCTCGATACCCGACGCGAGAAACGCAATCGTTACGCGACCACCTTCTGCCAGGGCGTCAAAGCGCGCCCCTACCGCTTCGGCGAGGGCCGACTCGCTCGCTCCCCACGTGCGAAGCATGCGGCTCGCGATCACCGACCTCGAACCGGCGGCGCTCTCGCGCGCCAAAAGGTCGGGCAAGATCGCGCGATCGAACATGTCGGACATCTCGTAGGGCACACCCGGCACCGCGTAGACGACTTTTTTCCCAATAGGGCAGACGAGTCCCGGCGCGGTGCCCCTGGTTTGAGGAATTATCGTCGCACCTCGCGGGACGTCCGCTTGCAGAAGATTGTTGTCGGGCATGGCGCGTCCGCGCGCCTGGAACATCGTCTTGATGACCTCAATCAAGTCATCGCGTCGCTCCAGCGGTACGTTCATCACTTCGGCGAGCGCCGCGCGCGTGATGTCGTCTTGGGTGGGACCGAGACCTCCGCACACGATGAC
>PKZI01000070.1 GCA_003133005.1 Acidimicrobiaceae bacterium
CACGCTCATCACTGCTCCGAGTACCCGCCAGGCGCCTCGACACGAAAATAGGGCCCGGGCAATCGCCTTCGCACCGATTTCAACCCGGTCGCCACTCCAGCACACCGATTTTTGAACTTGCCCCCTCGTGAGGCCTGCGGCGATCAGCTCATCGTCACTCGCGCTCGTTGACGAGACGAGCACCAACCTCGCGTCGCCAGCCAGTCGCTTCTGGAGCCAGAGCACGCAACGTTGGCAAAAACCGCAGTCGCCGTCGTAGAAAAGAAGCGAGTCCTTTTTGCCCACGTCGCAACACTACGAGTGTTCAATCAATGCCGAACCCTGACTAACCTCAAACAACGCCCCGACATCCGCAGTGGACTCACTCATTGAAGAGGCAAGCGGGGCGCGAGGGCGAGCGATTGTCCCACCAGGCGCGAACCTCGGCGTGCACTCGCGGGAAAAATCAGCTCCGGACGAAATGAGCGACCCTTGGACTCTCCCGGTCGACCCCCGCGAACCTCGATCCATTCATCGTGCGTCGATTCGTTGGTGACGTGCGCGACGAAGACCCAACTCAGTCGTTTCTCTTTTGGAGTGTTCACAATCACCGGTTCGCCGAACGCGACACCATGCCATGACGTGGTACGAACAATCGTGCCGTGACGGGTGATTCCAGGAGGCTGCGACACACCTTCATTTTGGCACGCCAGTGGTCAGGAGTTGGTCTTAGGAAGTGGTCTGGACGTGTCTCCAAAGCCTTGGCGTCTTACTCTTGTCACACGTTTGCCGTAGGTTCGACGTATGTCATTCGAACAACCACTGCCAAAATCCCTCTCACCCTCGCGCCTCGCGGACTTCCAGGCTTGCCCCCGTCGCTACCAGCACGCGTCGGTGGAACGAATATCCCAACCCGCGACGTACGCAACCGCGAAGGGACGATTCGCGCACTACGTGTTCGAACACCTGTTCTTGGAACCCGAGGAGGAGCGCACGATTGAAAGAGCGCGGTCATTCGTCGACCCCGCGATTGACGTGATTTTGACCGCTGAAGTGCGACAAGAGATCGCGATGGACACGGCCATGCTCGAACGGATGCTCGACGAGATCGAAGCAATCATTGTGAAGTATTTCGACATGGAGGATCCCCGCACGGTAAACACTGAGGGAATTGAACTACGACTCGGCGTCAATGTCGACGACACCCCATTGTTCGGAATCCTCGATCGCCTCGATCGCGACGGCGAAGGAAACCTCGTCATCGTGGACTACAAGACCGGATCCCTTCCGAATCGCAATTACGACAGCGCAACCTTCGCCAACGCCGAACTCTACGCGGCCTTGTGTCGCGAAAAACTGGGCGAGACGCCGACCAAGATCCGCCTTCTCTACGTCGCACACGGCGAGACGCTGGAACGCACCGTCACCGACGTCGTCGTACGCGCTCGCACACAAAGTGCGGTCAGCGCGTGGGAGCGCATCAAGCGCTATTACTCAGACGGCGACTTTCCGGCCACGCCCTCGACAAACACGTGCCGATTCTGCGCGTACAAGGACCTCTGTCGCGCCGACGGTGTACCGGTTCCGGTTCGCTAATCCGTAGGCTGGCGTCGATGACTTCCTTTGAACTCTCCTACGATTACCGGTGTCCGTTCGCAAAGAACATGCACTTGCACGTGTTGACCGCACTCGATGCGGGCGCCGACTTCTCGGTCGATTTCGTGCCGTGGACAATGAGCCAGGGCTACAAGGTTGACGGTGCGCCTGATGTGTGGGACGACCCCGCTCACGACGCGGACCTTTTGGCCCTTGCCGTGAGCGTCTCTGTTCGTGATCTGCAACCCGACCTGTTCCTCGCTGCGCACGGAGCGCTTTTTCGTGCACGCCACGACCAGGCGATTCGACTCGTCTCGCTCGAAGAGATCGACCGGGTGCTCACGCCGCTCGGCGTCGACATGGACGTGGTGCGCGAAGACCTCACGACACGACGTCCCCACGAAGTCATCGGTGCTTCGTTTCGAAAGTACGAAAAGGTCGAGGCCTTTGGTGTGCCCACGTTTGTGGTCGGCAACGACGCGACGTTCGTGCGCTACATGCAAGCGCCCACGGACAACGCCAAGGACTCCATTGTCCTGATCGATTCAATCGTGAACCTGATAACCGCCCAACCGGAACTCAATGAGTTCAAGCACACCCGACTGCCTCAGTGAACTAACCAAGACGAAGGACTAGTTCGAACACCGCGAGAACACCGAGCAGCAACGCAGGCGCGAATTCTTTCACTCCGTCACCTTTTCGAACGTGAAAGTACACGGCGAGCACCATGGCGAGCGCGAGACCGGCCGCGGCTGTCACGTTGAGCGCGCCCAGGAACGTCGAACGTTTCGCCGCCACGCCGATGATCACGCCAACGGCGCCCGCGAGTTCGATGGCGCCAATGCGCTGATAACCGGTATTGGAGAATCCGATCTGTTCCGCGGCACTGGACATCATGGGGTTAAAGAGGATCTTTTGAAGCCCCGCAAGCGCGAACGCGAGAAAAAGAAACATCGAAAGTACACTCGCCGCGACCGACATTTACGCTCCTTAGGGCCCCTCAACTTTACTCCTTCGTCACTACGCTTCGTGGCTTCGGACATCGCCGAGCGTGCGACGTCGTGACTGAGCCGACCAGTAGCGTTCTGGTCGTGTCGCACGAACAAATTCCCACTAAATCTCGCGTCGGGATAATTGGCGCAGGTCAACTCGCCATGATGATGGGTGAAGCGGCGGTTTTGGCGAACGTGTCGACCGTCGTGCTCGCGACGTCGCTCAACGATCCCGCAGTTGCCACGTGCGACGACGTCGTGCTCGGTGACGCGAAGGACCTCGAAGCCTTGGCGAACCTCGCCAACCTGAGCGACGTCGTTACCTTCGACCACGAATTGGTCGATCTCGATCAAATCGCGGACTTGGAAAGACGGGGTGTCGTCGTTCGTCCGAGTTCGTCGGCGTTGCTCTTCGCCGTCGACAAGGCCTACCAGCGCCAACGATTCCTCGAGGCGGGCATCCCCGTACCTCGATTCGTCGTCGTCGAGGAAAGCGTCGACACATTGCTCAGCCCGTTTCTCACGACCCTTGACGACGAGCCCGTGCTCAAGGCGTCGCGCGGCGGCTACGACGGACGGGGGGTGCTCTTTCCCGTTCACCGAGGCGAGACACTGGCCATGATCGACCAACTCGCCGTCGCGGGTCCGGTCCTCGTTGAAGAACGACTCGCGCTTCAAAGCGAAGTGGCCCAACTGCTCGCTCGAGGATCCGACGGGTCCGTCGCCCTCTATCCACTGGTGACGACGACGCAATCACACGGCATGTGCATCGAGGTCGTCTACCCCGCCCACGTCACGGTGGAACAAGCCCAGCGCGCGGAAGACCTCGCCGAACAGATCGCCTCATTGATCGACGCCGTCGGCATCCTCGCGATCGAGTTCTTCCTGACGAGCGGCGACCTGGTTGTCAACGAGGTCGCGCTACGTCCGCACAACTCAGGTCACTGGACCATTGAAGGCGCGGTCACCAGCCAATTCACGAATCATCTCCTCGCGGTCAGTGGCCAGGCGCTCGGTGACGTTTCGCCGCTTCACGACTACGCGGTGATGGTCAACGTCGTCGGCGCCGCCGAGCCCGGTTCGCTCGAGCACGCTCGCGCACTGAGCGACGTCGCGGTCCACGATTATCGCAAGTCGTGGCGACCAAACCGCAAACTCGGCCACGTCACGAGCGTGGGTGACGATGCCACGACGGTGCACGTGAGAGCATGGGAAGGGGCTCGCGCGTACGGCACGGGTACCGAGGAGGTCTAGTGGAACCAGTCGTCGGNNTCATCGCGGGCGCGGGCGGCGCGGCTCACCTGCCAGGGATGATCGCGGCCCTGACGACGCTGCCGGTGATTGGCGTGCCCGTGGCGCTCGCGCGTCTCGACGGACTCGACTCACTGCTCTCCATTGTCCAGATGCCGCGTGGCGTACCAGTGGCGACGGTCGCAATAAATGGCGGCACGAACGCGGGTTTGTTGTGCGTGCGCATGCTCGCCACCTACGACGATGCGCTTGGCGACGCGCTGGAGGGCTACCGTGTCGAACTGGCCGATCAGGCGAAAACCCAAGACGAGAACTTGCCGAGAACGTAGAGTTCCCTGAAGGTAACCAGAAGTTCTTAATTATCCCCTCACCCGGTTGCCCCTAGTCTGGACAGGTAACGAAGGAGGCCCCCCGTGGGTATAGGTAAGAGAATCACGACTATTTTCCAGGCCAAGTCCAACGCGGCGCTGAACAAAATGGAAGATCCACGTCAGACTCTGGATTTGTCCTACGAACAGCAGCTCGAGAACCTCACCAAGGTCAAGCGTGCCGTCGCGGACGTCGCGACCGCGCGCAAGCGCGTCGAGATCCAGGCCGAACAATTAAAGGCGCAGGGCGACAAATTGGCCGAACAAGCCAAGGCCGCCCTCGCCCAGGGTAATGAGCCCCTCGCGCGAGAGGCGCTGACCCGACGAGAAGGAATCGCCGCTCAGTTAAAGGACCTCGACGCCCAGCACGCCACCATCGTCGACCAGGAGGACAAGCTCGTCGCCACGAGCCAGAAGCTCCAGACCGAGATCGAGGCATTTCGCACGAAGAAGGAGACCATCAAGGCCACCTACACCGCGGCCGAGGCGTCCTCGCACGTCAACGAAGCCGTCGCGGGAATCTCAACCTCGATGACCGACGCCGGTGCCGCGATGCAGCGCGCCCAGGACAAGGTCGCCCAAATGCAGGCGCGCAGTGGTGCGCTCGACGACCTGCTCGCCTCAGGCGCTCTCACGGACCTCAATAGTCCGAGCGACGACATCCAAGCTCAACTCGACCAGGCGAGTAACGCCAACAACGTCGACGCGCAACTCGCCGCACTGAAGGCCCAACTCGGTACCCCAGGTGATGCGGCGGGCCAACTTGAGAGCGGTAAGGACGCTTAAGGATGCCTAAAACAAAGATTGAATCAGACCACGGCTTGAACGTGCGGATGTTCGTCACGGGCCTGTTGCTCGTGCTGCTTTACGCGATCATCATCACGGTCCTCATCCGCGTCGGGGTGGCGTTCGGTTTCGTCATCGTCATTGCGTTTGCGTTGATCTTCTCCCAGTATTTCTTCTCGGACAAGATCGCCATGTTCTCCATGCACGCCCACGAGGTGACGCCCGCTCAAGAGCCGCGTTTACACCAAATCGTTGACCGACTCTGTCTGCTCGCGAACATGGAGAAGCCTCGCGTGGGCGTCGCCGAAATCGACGTCCCCAACGCGTTCGCGACCGGACGTAGCCCCAAGCACGCGGTGATCTGTGCGACTCGCGGCATTATGAATCGACTCAACGACGAAGAACTCGAAGCCGTGCTCGCGCACGAGCTCAGTCACGTCGCGCACCGCGACGTCGCGGTCATGACCATTGCGTCGGGCGTCGGCATGCTGGCGGGACTCGTGAGCCGCATCGCCATGTGGGGAGCCATCATGGGCGGCGGTGGACGAGGGCGAAACGGCCAGAACATCGTGTTGCTCGAAATGATCACGTGGGTCGCGTCACTCGTTATCTACGTGATTGCCTATCTGCTCACGATGGCCCTTTCTCGCTACCGCGAACTCGCTGCCGATCGTTCGGGAGCGATCCTCATTGGAAAGCCCAGTGTTCTGGCGAGCGCGCTCGTGCACATCACCGGTGACATGGGAAGAATCCCCCGCACCGACCTTCGTAAGACCGAGGGAATGAACGCGTTCTTTTTCGCCCCCGCGCTCGCGGGTGGCAGTGCGGCGTCGCTGTTCTCCACGCACCCGTCACTCGAGAAGCGCCTCGACCAGTTGAACAAGCTCGAGCGTGAACTGAACGGCTAGTGGGTCTACGCGACGCGCTCTTTGGACGCACCACACAGGCCCAACCGAAACTCGACAATCTTTTCGCCCTCGCCACGGGGGCGCTCACGCTCGAGAGTGAACTCGACCTCGTGTCCTCGGGCGAGGCGGGCTTGTGTTTCAAAGCCGGCAGCGGCGAGTCGACCATCACGACGGACGCTGAAATCCAGCAGCTCCTCAACTTCGACGAGGCCAAGAACACCGTCAGCATCACGACCGACGACCTGGGTTTCAAGTGGCTCGTGATCAAAGACCCCGACCTCGAGAGTCTCGTGACGCGGATCCACAGCGCGAACACCTCGATGGTCGAGAACGGGCTCGGACCGAGGTTGTTGTGCGCGGTGTTCGGTTTCGTGCCCAAGACGCCGCCGGGCGACGGTTCGCTGCGTCTCGTCTATCTGCTCAAGCAGGGGACGTTCTATCCATTCGCGCCCACCGGCAAGAACCAACGGGACAACGAATTAGAGCTTCGTGTTCGGTCCTTCCTCGAAAAGGACATACCGATGGAAAAAGACCTCAGCCGCTGGATGGCCCTGTGGGATCTGCCCGTCACTTAAGGACGCTGGCGTAGCCCTCGAGCAGTTCGTCAAAACCCTTCACGTAGTCAAGGTCGAGTGCGCTGATGCCACCTTGATCGTGCGTCCAGATCTCGACGCGAAGCTCGCTGTAGTCAACGGTCACCGTCGGGTGATGATTGAGTCGTTGCGCGAGCGGGACCTGCGCTTGGAACAGCGCCGAGGCGCCGATGTAGTCCTTGGTCGAAAGTACGCGTACGAGATGGCCCGACTCGAGGTGCCACGCGTCGTGGCCCTGGAGAAACTGTTCAATCGCGTCATCGTCGAGTAGCGATGGGCGACTCACGGGTGGGTCATCTCTTCGGGCACGACCGCCGCGTCGAATTGCTCGGCGCTGAGAAACCCGAGACTGAGGGCCGCCTCGCGCAAGGTCGTGCGTTCGTGGTGCGCCTTCTTGGCGACTTGGGCGGCCTTGTCGTAACCAATGATCGGGTTGAGTGCGGTCACCAACATGAGCGAGTTGTTCAGGTGCTGGGCGATTTGCTCGTAGTCCGGTTCGAGTCCTTCGACACAGAACTCGCGGAAGCGGTCACACGCGTCGGTCAACAGGTCGATGGAATTACAGAAATTATGAATGATCACGGGCTTGCACACGTTGAGTTCGAGATTCCCTCGCGACCCGGCCATGGCTATTGCCGCGTCGTTGCCGAACACCTGAATACCCACCATGATCATCGCCTCGCTCTGAGTGGGGTTGACCTTACCGGGCATGATCGAACTTCCGGGCTCGTTCTCGGGAAGGCGCAACTCGCCCAGGCCCGAGCGCGGTCCTGAGCCCAACCAACGAAGGTCGTCGGCGATCTTGAGCAGGCTCGTGGCGGTGGTCTTGATCGCCCCGTGCGCGAACACCAGGGCGTCGTGGGCGGCGAGCGCGGCGAACTTGTTGGGCGCGGTAACGAAGGGCTTGTTCGTCAGAGCAGCAATCGCCGCCGCCACTCGTTCACCGAACTCGGGGTGCGTGTTAAGACCCGTGCCGACGGCCGTGCCGCCCGCGGCGAGCTCGTAGAGTCCACCGAGCACCAGGTCGAGTCGTTCGAGGTCGGCGTCGAGTTGGGCGACGTAGCCCGAGAACTCCTGACCGAGCGTGAGCGGGACCGCGTCCATGAGGTGCGTGCGACCGATCTTGGTGACGTTGACATACGCGAGTGCCTTGTCGTTGAGCGCGTCACGGAGTCGCTTCACACTCGGCACGAGCCGGTCGGTGATCTCCATCACCGCCGCGATGTGCATCGCGGTCGGAAACGTGTCGTTGGACGACTGGGACATGTTGACGTCGTCGTTGGGGTGCACGGGCTTCTTCGAACCCAGCGTGCCACCGGCGAGTTCGATGGCGCGATTCGAGATGACCTCGTTGACGTTCATGTTCGTCTGGGTGCCCGAACCCGTTTGCCAGATGCGCAATGGGAATTGATCGCTCAATGTCCCGTCGATCACCTCGCACGCGGCTTGTGCAATGAGTTCGTACTTCTCCTTGTCGAGTTTGCCCAACGCCTCGTTCACCTGGGCCGACGCGAGCTTGAGTACGCCAAAGGCGCGGATGAGCGCCGGCGGCATCGTCTCGTCGCTGATGGCGAAGTGGTGAAGACTGCGCTCAGTTTGCGCGCCCCAGTATTTGTCCGCGGGGACGTCGATCTCGCCCATCGAGTCTGATTCAATTCGTACGTCCACCGGTACCTCTCTCGTTACTTGCCCTACCCGACATTCCAGTCATCCTCACCTTAGGTAAAAATTTTGCCAAAACGAACCTACTCGCGCGCTCGACGCGCGAACGGCGGCGCCTTTGCGCTCGGTACAGTACAAGTGGCGTCCCAGTTATTTAGGAGAGGTCGCAGCACCGCGAAAGGAACTTCCATGCCCGACACCTTCAGCCCCGCTTCACGCGCCATCTTCGAGAAGAAGGTCCTCGCCCACGTCGCGACCCTCGGACCCGACGGCGCACCCCAGGTCACGCCCGTGTGGGTGATGCTCGACGGTGACGACATCATCATCAATACGGCCCTGGGACGTGCGAAGGCCCGCAATCTCGCCAGTGACGCACGCGTCGCGGTCTCACTGACCGATCCCGACGACATCTACACCGCGATCGTCGTGCGCGGTTCGGTGACGGGTTTCACGACCGAGGGGGGCGACGAGGTCATTGACCAACTCGCCAAGAAATACCTCGACGTCGACAGTTATCCCATGCGCCGCGAGGGTGAGATCCGCGTGACCGTGCGTATCCATCCCGACCGCATCTCCCAACAGCCGGCCTAAGTCGTCACGTAGGTCGTGCACGCGCCCGCGGGCGTGTTGCGCGTGCCCAGCGCGCGCAGTTGCTCATCGCCGGCGTACAGGTCTTGTGCGTCGACGTGCCAGACGCGCACGGCGCGCGGCGGCGCGGGCCGGTTATACGCCCCTTTGATGGACGCGACATCATTGGCGATCGTCACTTGCTCGTTCGTGAGCAGGGTTTCAAGAATCTGCGCCTGCTCTCGCGCGTCAGGTCCGTGCACCACCACGTGATCGAGGGGCACCAACCAACTCAACGTCGCCACGTCGCGAGCCGCGAGTGACGCCGCGTAGCCGCTTCCCACCTCGAGCCACACACCAATTGGTGCCGCCCACATCGTTTCCAGAGCGGCTGCGACGATGATCACGTTCGCGTTCTCGCACGAGAGCACCACCGTCGCGTTTTGATCGGCGACGAAACCTGCGACGTGCTCGACGCGTTCGAGCATCGTGGCGAGGTGCAGCAGTTCCATTTCTAGGGCTGCAGGTCCTCTTTAGGCAGTCGTTCGATGTTGACGTCGCGAAACGTCAGCACGCGCACCGACGGCACGAAGCGTGCCGAACGGTACATGTCCCAGACCCACGCGTCGGTGAGGGTTAACTCAAGAAGTGTGGGGGTTCCCGACGAACGCACCTCGACCGCCACGTTGTTCGCGAGATAGAAGCGTCGATCGGTCTCCACCGCGAAGTCGAACATGCCCACGACGGCCTTGTATTCCTGGACCAGTGCGAGTTCTAGGGTCGACTCGTAGTCGTCGAGTTCTTCTTCGCCCAAGGGACTAGGGGCGCTCGGTGACGCGGAGCTCCTTGATCTTGGCGGCCTTTCCACGCAGATCACGGAGGTAGTACAACTTGGCCCGGCGAACGTCACCGTAGGACTCGACCTCGATCTTGGCAATCGTCGGTGCGTGCACCGGAAAGGTACGCTCGACACCCACGCCGAAACTCACCTTGCGCACGGTGAAGGTCTCCTGGAGGCCCGAACCCTGGCGACGAATTACGACGCCCTGGAAGATCTGGACGCGTTCGCGGGTTCCTTCGACGACGCGTACGTGTACCTTGAGGGTGTCGCCGGTGCGGAATTTGGGGATGTCGTCGCGAAGCGAGTCGCGGTCTATGAGGTCAGTCGGATTCATGAGAGCGGTCCCTTTCGGATCACTGAGGCCTTTGAAGTTTAGCCGTTGTGCGCCGTGTCATCCAACGTCGGGAATTCCTCTAATACCGCGCGTTCGTCGTCGCTCAGCCCACCGCGGCGCTCGATCAGGTCGCTTCGCCGGTCCATGGTGCGCCGCAGCGACTGGGCGAGGCGCCAACGAGCTATTCGCGCGTGGTCGCCCGAACGAAGCACCTCGGGTACGTCGCGACCGCGAAACGACGCGGGCTTGGTGAACTGGGGATACTCGAGCAAGCCGGTCGCGAAGGTCTCATCGACACTCGACTCGTCGTTACCGAGCGCTCCGGGTACGAGGCGCACCACCGACTCAATGACGCAGAGCGCGGCGAGTTCGCCGCCCGCGAGTACGAAATCGCCCAAGGAGATCTCGTCGTCCACCACCAAGTCCAGGGCGCGCTGATCGAAGCCCTCGTAGCGACCACACAGCAACGTAAAGCCCTCGAGTGCGCTCAGTTGGGTCGCCACGTCGTGGTTGAACGTGCGACCAGAAGGAGTGAGCGCCAGTACCGGCCTCGCGAGCCCGGGGGTCTCTTCAATGGTGCGCACGATCGGCTCGGGCGCCAGCACCATCCCCGCCCCCCCGCCGAAGGGAGTGTCGTCCACACTGCGGTGTACGTCAGTCGCGGCGTCGCGAAAATCGTGAACGAACAACTCATAGACACCGCGCTCACTCGCGCGTCCGAGTACCGACGTGGTCGCGTACTGGCGAATGGCGTCGGGAAACAACGTCAGAACGTCGATGCGCAGGGTCATTCGAAGAGCCCCTCGGGGACCTCGACGTCCACGCGCACCCTCGCCTCGACGTGCGTGACGAACGTGAGGGGCACCAGCGCGCCCGAATCAAGGACCATGATGTCACTCGCGGGATTCGCCTCGACCTCGACGACCCGGCCGCGAAGCACGCCGGTTTGGTCGTAGAGCTGCGCCCCAAAGAGCTCGTCGATCCAGATCACCCCATCGTCCTCGACCCGAGCGGCGCGCAACACGACCCCGCGCCACGCTTCGGCGTCGTCGCGCGTGTGTATCTGATCAAAGGTGACGATGAAGCGGTCCTGGTGCGCAATGGAAGCCTCGACGACGAGCGGTCCGCGATCACTCTCGAGCTCGGTGCCGACCGCGACCCGCTCGGTGCGGTCAGTCCACAGGTCCACGAGTACCTGCCCCTTTAGACCGTGCGCTTTGATGATGCGCCCGACCTCGAGCATGGGGCGCTCGCTGGGCACCGACTAGTCGACGATGTCGACCGAGGTGGTCACGCCGTCACGCGCACCCGCGGCACCCACGAGAGCGCGAATGGCTTGCGCGGTGCGGCCGCGTCGGCCAATCACCCGACCCATGTCGTTCGCTCCCACGCTCAGCGAGAGGACAACTTTTCCTTGCCGTTCGCTCACGTCCACCGATACCGCTGCGGGGTCCTCGGCGAGTGACTTGGCAATGTACTCAAGCACCGCGGTCGCGGTCGCGGCGCGGTCGGCGTTCTCGAAGTCCGCGTCGTCCTCGACGTCGTCGACGTCGTCAATGGTGTTGATGTCACCCGCGACGTACTCGTCGTGCACGTCGCTCACTTGGTGGCCTTCGCGGCCTCGAACGCGTCCAGGGCGCCGCTCGCCTTGAGCAACTTTGCGACTCGCTCAGTGGGCTGCGCGCCGTGCTGAAGCCAGTGCACCACTTTGTCGTTGTCGATAGAAAAAACGGTCTCGGGATTGGCCGCGGAGACGCCGCGAGGCTGGTAGGTGCCCACGATCTCGAGGAAGGCGCCCGAGCGCGCGCGACGGCTCTCAGCGGCGACGACGCGATAGGTCGGTTGCTTCTTCTTACCCATGCGTACTAGACGGAGTTTCACAGCCACGACGAATTTCCCTTCAAATCTTTTGGTCCCGGGTCACCAGAACTGGGCGATATACCCGAGCGTCAAAGTTTAGCGTTGTTTGGGGGGTGTGACCCTTCCGCCCTTCTTCTTCTTGTTTTTCGCTCCACCACCCGAACGCGCGGGCGACGCGCTCGCCATCCCCGCCGCCAACGACTCAAAACCCGCGGGCATCGACTCGTTGCGCTGGGCCTGCGCACGCGCCGCGAGCGACGCGAGTTTGCCCGTGGGACCGGTCGCCGCGGGTCCCGCGTTTCCCATTTGACGCATCATCTTTCGCATCTCGCCGAATTGCTTGAGCAGCTGGTTGACCGCACTCACGCTGGTGCCCGAACCTCGAGCGATCCTCGAGCGGCGCGATCCGTCGATGATCACGGGTTCTCGACGTTCACGCTTGGTCATGGAATTCACGATCGCCTCGATCTTGTTGAGTTGGCCGTCGTCGACGTTGGCCGCCGCACTGCGCATCTCCTTGGTCACCCCGGGCATCAACTTCATGAGTCCGCCCAGCGAACCCATCTTTCGCACTTGGTTCAGCTGGGCCATGAAATCGTCGAGCGTGAACGTGCCGCTCATCATCCGACCCGCCGACTCGGCCACCACGTCTTGGTCCATGGTCCGCTCGGCCTGCTCGATCAGCGTCAACATGTCGCCCATGCCCAGGATCCGCGAGGCCATTCGGTCGGGGTGAAAGAGATCGAAGTCCGCGAGCTTCTCGCCCGTGGACGCAAAGACCACCGGTCGACCCACCACACCGCGCGCGGACAGCACCGCACCGCCTCTCGCGTCGTAGTCGAGTTTCGTCACGATCATGCCCGAGAGCTCGAGGGTCTCGTGGAACGTCTTGGCGGTGTGCACGGCGTCTTGACCCGTGACCGCGTCAAGAACGAGGAACGTGTAGTGCGGCGAGGTGGCCGAGCTGATCGCCTTTACTTCGCGCATCAACGCGTCATCAATGGCGAGACGGCCGGCCGTGTCGATAATGACCACGTCACGTCCGAGCCTCGCCGCCTCGGCGACGCCGCGCTTGGCGACTTTGACCGGAGTGCTCGTGTCAGAAAAGACGTCGACGCCAATCTGTTGGGCGAGGACGCGCAGCTGTTCGACGGCCGCGGGGCGCGCGAGGTCCGCGGCGATGAGGTACGGCTGGCGACCCTGTTGTTTGAACCAGAGTGCGAGTTTCGCCGCGGTCGTGGTCTTGCCCGCGCCCTGGAGTCCCGCGAGCAGGATCACGGTAGGCGGTCGCGAGGCGTAGGTGACTTTGAGCGCACTCGAACCCAGGATCTCCACCAACTGTTCGTGCACGGCCTTTATGACCTGTTGGCCGGGCGAAAGACTCTGGCTTAAGGCTTCTCCCTGCAGTCGTTCGCGCACCGCGCTCAAAAACGCGGCCACCACGCCGAGTTCGACGTCCGCCTCTAAGAGCGCGGAACGTACCTCGTCGAGGGCCTCGTCAATGTCCGCGTCGCTCAGTCGCCCGCGCGAACGCAGTGAACCGGAGATTCTTTCGAGTCGTTCACTCAGGGCGTCAAACATGGTGCCTGCAGGTTACCGCTAGGCCTGAAGAAGAGAATCGACGAAGTTCTCGGGATTAAAGACAATGAGGTCGTCGACCCCTTCGCCCACCCCGACGTACTTCACCGGAATGCCCAATTCGCGTTCGATCGCGACCACGATGCCTCCGCGCGCCGTGCCGTCGAGTTTGGTAAGCACGATGCCGGTCACCGCCGCCGCGGCGAGGAACTCACGGGCTTGACTGAGCGCATTTTGACCAGTGGTCGCGTCAAGCACCATGAACGTCTCGACGACCTCACCGGGTTCGCGGTCCGCGACGCGACGAATTTTGGCGAGTTCGTCCAACAAGTTCGTGCTGTTGGAACGTCGACCCGCCGTGTCGGCGAGCACTAGGTCCGTACCTCTGGCCTGCGCGCGACCCAGTGCGTCGTGCACGACCGAACCGGGGTCCGCGCCTTCGCTCGCGCGCACGATGTCCGCGCCGCTGCGCGTCGCCCACTGCGCCAACTGCTCGGCCGCCGCGGCGCGAAAGGTGTCACCCGCCGCCAAGACGACCGTTCGTCCTTCGTTAATGTGGCGCTGCGCGAGTTTGCCGATCGACGTCGTCTTACCAACACCGTTCACGCCAACGAAGAGCCACACCGGCACGCGACCCTCGCTCGCGCGCACACGAACGGTGCGATCAGCGCTCAATGACGTCAACAACGCGGCGCGAAGCGAGTTCGCGACGCCCTGGGGTGCGCCACTTTCGCGCAAGCTCGCGACGATCTCGTTGGTAGCGCTTAGTCCAACGTCACTGCGCAACAGCACCTCTTCGACCACCGCGAGTTGTTCCTCGTTGACCGAGCCCTGCGCGGACAACGATCGCACGCGATCAAACAGAGAGCGCGACGAACTCAACCGTCGTTCTAAGTCCTCGACGTCACCTAGTGAAGGGCGGCTCGCGACGTCACGCACGAGGACCTCGGGCATGGCCGCGCGAATCCTGGGCGCACGGTCGCGCCGAGAACGCCGACGTGCCACCACGACCCCACCCACCGCGAGGACGAGTACCACCACCACGATGACGACGATCACGCGCTCTCCACCTCGAGCACACGATTCACACGTTGGCTCACTACCTTTGACGAGGCGCCCGGGACCATCGTCACCCCATAGAGAGCGTCGGCGGCCTCCATGGTGCGCTTCTGGTGGGTCACTATCAGTAGCTGCGCCTCGTCGCGAAACTCATCGATCAGGCTCAAGAAGCGTTGCAGGTTCACGTCATCGAGGGCGGCTTCCACCTCGTCCATGAGATAGAAGGGCGATGGCCGCGAACGAAACACCGCGAAGAGGAACGCCAGCGCCGCCATCGAGCGCTCGCCACCCGACAGCAAGGAGATGCGCCGCACGTTGCGGCCCATGGGACGAACCTCAATCTCAACTCCCGTGTTGAGTAGATCCTCCGGCTCAGTGAGCAACAGGCGACCTTGTCCCCCGGGAAAGAGCATCGACACGAGCGTCGAGAAATGTTCGTTCACGTCCGCGACGGCGCTCGCGAACGTGGACATAATCTCCTCGTCAAGCGCACGCAGAACCTCTTGGAGCTCTCGTCGCGCGTTGCGAACGTCGCTCACCTGCTCGTCGAGTTCGCGATAACGAATCTCGAGGGCACTTAACTCCTCGAGAGCGAGTGGGTTGATGGGTCCGAGTGAGGCGATTCGTGCCTCGAGATCGGTGACGAGCTGTTCGAGCGAAACACCTTCGGGAGGTTCGATGTCCTCGAGCGTGCCCATTTCGTGGGGCTCGAGTCCGAGGTCGCGACGAATTATCTCGTGCAAGTTCGCGACCATCACGGCGAGTTCGGCGCGTTCGATCTCGCCGTGACGCACCACGTCGCTGATATCAGCCAGTCGCTGTTCGGCGTCGTTGCGCTGGCGTCGAATGGTCTCGAGTCGTTCGGCTGAAGCGCGCGACGCCTCGAGTTGTTCCCGGTACGTCGAGTCCATTGCCTCTTGGGACGTGCGGATGTCCGCGGAAGCGTTCGTCACCATCAACGCGAGACGCTCGAGGACGCCGAGGTCAAATTCCAGCGACTCGCGTCGACTCGCCGCTTCGAGCCGTTCGGAGTTTCGCCCTTCAAGTCGCGATTCGATCTCGGACTGACGCTGGAGAATGAGTCGACGCCGTTCCGCGAACTGCGCCTCGCGGCGTGAGAGCGCGGTCGCCAGAGCGTTCACTTCGCTGCGATCAGTCTCGAGTGACGCTCGCGCCTCAGCCATAACGCGCTGTTTGTCGCCCGCTGACGCCACTGCCTCTTCGATTGCCGGCAGAGCTCCTACGAGCGCCTCGCGCTCTTGTTCGAGTGCGCGCACCTGCGTGGTCAATTCGGCGACCTCGGCCGAAAGCGTCGCGACGTCGGCGTCGAGATCATCGAGGACGCCGCGAAGTCGCAGTGTCTCGCGACCGATGCTTTCAAGTTGCGCTTCGGCTTGGGCGTGTGCGGTCGTGGCACGATTAAGCCGTTGGCGAGCCTCGACGGCCGATTGATCGGCGAGGTCGCGAAGTGCACGCACCGGTTCAATCGCGAGGTCTGCCTCTCGCGCGGCGATGGCGGCCTCTTCGACGGTCGACTTGGTCACGAGGGCGCGTCCTGACGCCACGCGCCAGCCTGAAGTGGCGAATCGGTCACCTTCGCGCGTCACGATGACCAGTTCGGGATTGGCGAGTGCGACGTCGATACCCGACTCCCAATCGGGCGCGACGAAAGCGCGCGAAAAGAGCGCGTCTAAGACGCGCGTCACGTGCTCGGGGGCGCCGCTGCGCGCACGCACGAGCGAACGAAGTGCGGTGGATCCCTCGGGCGCGCTCGGCGCGTCGACCGTGGCGTCACGCACCGGAAGTACGAGTCCCGCACCGCCCTCGCGACGCAACGCTTCGAGCGCGGCGCGCGCGGACCTTCGCCCGTCGACGATCATCGCGCCCACCGACGCGCCCGCCGCCGACTCCACCGCGCGGTCCCAGCCCTCGTCAATTTCGATGAGGTCGAGGAACGCGCCCAGCACACCTTCGAGCTTGCCAATGATGGCCTTGCCACCAGAACCCGAGATCTCGTCGAGCGCGCGCGCCAAGGCTTCGGCGCGTGCTTGCGTTCGTGCAGCCACGTCAGTCGCGTCACGCAGTGCGTCGTCGGCCTCGACGCGTTCGCGCTCGGCTTCGATCGCCGCACGCTCGGCCTCGGCACGTTCTTGCATCGCCGAGCTGAGCGCACCTCGCGCGAGTTCATCCTCATGGGCGAGCGCGTCACGTGCCGAGGACGTCTCGCTCAGCTTGGCTTGGGCGTCAGCGAGACGAGTGGCGCTTCGACGCTCGCTCTCTCGAAGTCGCGCGAGCGAGCGTTCGAGCAATTCAATCCGGTCGCGCGCTGCCTTGAGCGCAGCTTGGTCGCCTTCACTCGACGTATTCGCCCACGCTCGTTCGAACCCTTCTTCGTGCGTGGCGAAGGACGCGCGCGCTTCACTCAGTTTTTCGCGTTCGAGACCTAGCTCTGATTCCTCGCTCTCGAGACTCGCGAGATCCGCGACGAGTTTTGCGGCGTCCGCTTCGAGGGTGGCGATGACGTTCTCGTCCGCTGACGCAATCAACGCCATCCGCAGCGTGCGTTCGCGCTCCTGGAGTACCGAAAGCGTGCCACGCGCCCGCTCGCTGAGCCCCTGGAGCGTGCCGAGGGTCGAGGCGAGCATCTCCTCGCGGCGACTCGCCATCTCCGCGGCGGCCGAGGTCGCCTGTGCGTCGAGGGTCACGAGTTCGCTGCGCAGGGCCCGTTCGCTGGCGTTCGACGTCGTCAACAACTCCTCGACGTGACGTCGTCGCGCCTCAAAGGCGTTGAGTCGCGTCAAGAACAGTGCGTGGCGCGCGTGGCGCAGTTCGGCCTCGACGTCACTGAAGGTTCGCGCGGACGTCGCCTGGCGCTCGAGGGGGCGCATCTGGCGACGAACCTCGCGTACCAGGTCACCCAATCGTTCGAGGTTCTCGTGGGTCGCGACGAGTCGGCGCTCCGCGCGCTCTTTCCTGCGCCGATGTTTGAGAACCCCCGCGGCCTCTTCGATCACGGCTCGACGGTTCTCCGAACTCGAGTTGAGTACCGAATCCAACTGGCCCTGGCCAATGATCATGTGCTGCTGACGTCCCACGCCCGTGTCACTCAGGAGTTCTTGGACGTCCAAGAGACGACAGGTCACGCCATTGATCGCGTACTCGGAGTCGCCGCTTCGAAACAGCGTGCGCGAGATGGTGACCTCGGCGCCCTCAATGGCGAGGCGCCCCGACGCGTTGTCGATGGTGAGCGTCACTTCGGCACGCCCGAGCGCGGCGCGGTTCGTGGTGCCCGCAAAAATCACGTCGTCCATCTTCGCGCTGCGCAGCGCGCGCGTGCTCTGGGCCCCGAGCACCCAGGTCACCGCGTCCACGACGTTGGACTTGCCCGAACCGTTGGGACCCACCACCGCGGTCACGCCGGTCTCGAACTCGAGGACCGTCGTATCTGCGAAGGACTTAAAGCCCTTCATGGTTAGTCGCTTAAGAAACACGGCCCGACGCTAGCAACCTTCTGCTCGTCACTCAGGACTCTAACTCTGGCACTTCGGACAGAAGTAGGTCGAGCGTTGATGAAAGACGACGCGCTCGATCACTGCGCGACATTGATAACACGTACAGCCCTCGCGGTTGTACACCTGGTGATACTGCTGAAAGGTGCCGGGTTTGCCGTCGGGATTGACGAATTGCTCGTCGTCGAGCGTGGAGCCACCGCTCTTGATGGCGTCGGTGAGTATCTCGGCGATCGAGCGATGCAGACGACGTATCTCGATCGTCGACAGTGATTCGGCGACGCGGTCGTAGCGAAGTCCCGCCGAGAAGAGTGACTCGTCGGCGTAGATGTTGCCAATGCCCGCGATGATGTCCTGATCGGTGAGCACGACCTTGAGCGCCGTCGAGCGACTGCGCAGTATCGCGGCGAAGCGGTCCCAACCAATCTGGTCCTCGAAAGGGTCAATGCCCAGGTGCGCCAGTTCGGGGATTTGTCGACGTAGCAGCAACCCTTCGCCGCCAATCGACAGGCGCGCGAACTTCGAGATCTCGAGTTCGGACCCCTCGGGCGGCGGGATCGAGACGTAGAGTTCGCCGAAGGTGCGAGGATCGACGTAGCGCAGTTCGTCGCCCGACGCGAAGGTGAAGACCACGTGCGTGTGCTTGGGTTTGGGCTCTTTGGCTGACTTGGCGTGCAGCAACTGGCCGCTCATGCCGAGGTGGATCACTAGGTGGTTGCCGCTCTCGAGTCCCAAGATGAGGTTCTTTCCCAGTCGTTGGACCATTTTGATGCTGTGGCCCTCGAGCAACGTGCGAAAGTCCTTCGCGGACTTGTGTCGGCGCACGGCGCGGCCGTTGGTCACCGCGACCGTCTTGATCTTCTTTCCAATGAGGTCGCGCGCGAGGATGATGCGTACCGTTTCGACTTCGGGTAGTTCAGGCATCGTTGCGCGACTCCCACGCGTTCGCCGCGGCGAGTGTCTCGGCGCGTTTTTTCGAGGGCGCCCGACCGCTGCCCAAGACCCGCCCTCCGACGCGCACCGTTGCTTGGAAGATGGTCTCGTGCGACGGGCCCTCACTGAACAGTTCGTAGACCGGTGCTTCGTGACCGTGCGCGTGGGCCCACTGGCGTAGTCGCGTCTTGGGATCGAGCGTGTCCGTGAGCGCCGAGGCGTGCGCGATGTCCTCGCGCAGCGCGTCCTGCACGAATGCCTTGGCGACTTCGTAGCCGCGCTCGAGGTAGAGCGCGGCGACGACCGACTCGAACGTGTCCGCGAGTAGCGAAGGACGCTCGATGCCTTGCTCTTTGACGACACCTTTGCCAATTCGCACGTAGCGTGCGAGATCAAGCCGTGTGGCGGCGCGCGCGAGTGACGCTTCGTTGACCACGCGTGAACGTGTGACCGAACTCGCGCCCTCGTCAAGGTCGGGATAGTCGCGCACGATGAGATCGGCCACCGCCAGATCCACCACCGCGTCGCCGAGGAACTCAAGGCGTTCATTGGACGCCACGTGGTGCTCGGCCGCGTAGCTCGAGTGCGTGAGGGCCAACGCGAGCACTTCGCTATCGGGACGCAGTCCCAGTGTCTCAGCGAGCGCGTCGTTCGAGGAGAGCAAGAGGCTCACAGACCTCGCTACGCGACTTGCAGCTTGACCACCACGTAGTCAACGGCGTCACGCACCGACACGAGGCCCTCGAGGTCCTCGTCGTCGATGTGAAAACCGGCTGCGTACGAAGCCAGCGTCTCTTCGAGCGCTTCTACGAGTTCAATAAGTGCGAGCGAGTCCGCACCGAGGTCGGTGAACGGCACGTCCTCACTGATGTCGTCGGGGCTCTTTTCGAGTATTTCGGCGAGTTCTTCCTTCACGATTCCAAGGACCTGGGCTCGATCGAGCGACGATGTGTTGCCAGTGTTTGTGGTCATGACCACTCCTTTGTGTTGCTGCACTAGGTTACCGGCTGGTGGCCCCTTCGCCGTTAGTTCCTAGTCTTGATCAGGTCGTATGGCGAGTCGAACCTTGTCTACGACACCCGTCGCGTCCATCTCTGCCGCGACGCGAAGCGCGTTCATGATCGCGGTCGACGACGAGGAGCCGTGACTGATGACGCAGATCCCCTTGAGCCCGAGCAACATCGCGCCCCCGTGATTGTCGGGGTTGAGTTCATTCGCCAAGGGCAGCAAGAAGGGAAACAGCGCGTCGCCCGCCTTCTTGGTCTCCTCGTTGGTATTTATGACCTCGAGGACCGTTGAGAAGATGAACTTCAACGATCCCTCGAGCGTCTTGAGCGCCACGTTGCCGGTGAAACCGTCGGTCACGACGACGTCAGCGTACGACGGCAACAGGTCGCGGCCTTCGACGTTGCCGTAGAAGTCGACCTGAGCGTGTGACGCGAGTAGTTCGTGAGTCTCTTTGACGAGTGGCGTGCCCTTGGTCGATTCCTCGCCAATCGAGAGCAGACCCACCTTGGGCGAGTCAATGCCGAAGCGTGCTTTGACGAACGCCGCGCCCATGAGGGCGAACTGCACCAACATCTCGGGCGTGCACTCGGCGTTCGCGCCCGCGTCCACGAGTGCCGTGGGGTTGCCCCCCGGGTTAGGAATTGGCGTCACGATGCAAGGACGCACCACACCGGCCAGGCGCCCCATGCGCAACAACGCCGACGCCATCGTCGCACCGGTGTTGCCCGCCGAGACCATGGCGGACGCCTCGTGGTCGCGCACGAGTTCGGCGCAACGAACGAGTGATGAATCCTTCTTCTTTCGCACGCTGTTCGCCGGATCGTCGTCCATGGCGATGACTTCGGTGCACGCCACGACCGGTAGTCCGAGCGGGTCTCCCATGAGTTCGGGAACGCCAACGAGAGTGACTGCGAGTCCCAGCTCGTCGACCGCGCGTCGCGCGCCCGCGATGATCTCGCTGGGTGCAAAGTCCCCTCCCATCGCGTCAAGGGCGATGGGCAGGCTCAACTCAGTTGACCTCGACGGCGACGCGGTTCTTGTACCACCCGCAGTTCGGGCACACCACGTGGGGCAACTTCGAGGTAGCGCACTGGGGACAGACGCTACGAGCGGGTCGGCCGAGACGCCAGTTGGCCGCGCGGCGGCTGCGGGTCTTGGCCTTGCTGGTCTTGCGCTTGGGAACTGCCATTCGTCGTCTCTTTCGCCAGAACGGGCGTGCCCGTCACACTTCTTTGGATTCTTCGGACTCGAGGTCCATGAATCGGAGTCCATCAAGTGTAGCCCAGCGCGGGTCAAGTGGGACCTGGCAGTCACAACTGGCCTCGTTGCGGTCGGTGCCGCAGTACGGACACAGGCCCCGACAGTCGTCACGACACAGCGGCGCGAGCGGTAAGTCCAAGAAAATGGCGTCGTGCGCGAGCGGCGCCAGGTCGACGAAGTCGTTCTCGATGAGGTAGGCCTCCTCGTCCTCGGGCGCGCGCTCGTCAACGAAACGCTCATCGACGCTGACGATGCTCACGCCGAGCACCGGGACCGAGCAGCGTCGACAGACCCCGTGCCAGGGCGCCTCGACCTTGCCCTTGGCGCGAAGACCCCCGCTGAAACTCTGCAACGTGAGGCGCACCTTCAAAGTGGCTTCAGGAAAGACGTCGGTTTCGGCGGGGCCCCTTGGCGCGAACTCGTGGTTCTCGTCAAAGGGCGCCTCAAAGGACACGACGTAGGTCGAGGGCACGTCGCGCAAGATCTGCGCGACCGGCACGAGGAAGGGCGAGGCCATGATCTAGAGCGCGTCCTGGTCGAAAAAAGAGGATTCGTCGGGCAGCGGTCGCGCGAAACCAGGCGGATAAAGATTGTCATCGCTCGGCGTCGGCGCGGGTTCGATCATCGACGTCGGCAACCCCTGGGCGTTCAAGCGGTCTCGCCCCGAGCGCGCGGTCTTGAGCAGACGCTCGAGGACGATCTCGAAGTTACCCAACTTGCCGTCGATGAAGTCCTCGGATTGGTTGATCATGGCGCGCGCTTGGCTCTGGGCGTCGGCGATAATCTGTTCGGCCTTCAGTCGCGACTGGCGAACGATTTCGGTCTTGTCGACCATGCGAGCCGCTTCGGCACGCACTTGGTCCATGAGTTGTTGCGCCTTTTGGACCTCGGCGGCCATCAGATCCTCACGGTCGCGCAACGCCCAGCGAGCTTCACGAATCTCCTCGGGCAGATTCGCGAGTGCCTGGCTGAGCAGGCCCAATACTTCTTCGCGCGAAATGAGCGCCGAGTTCGAGAGCGGCATCTGTTTGGCGTTCTCGATCAGTTCGAGCAGATCGCGCAGGTCGGTCTCGATGTCGCGGCGCGCGACGTACTCGGGCGCGGTGAACTCCTCGGGATCCTCGTAGCCGTCAAAGGAGGTCATGGGGTCCCTTTGGGAAATAACTTCTCGAGGCGCAGCGCCACGGGCGGCGGCACGAATGACGAGACGTCCCCGCCGTAACGGGCGACCTCGCGCAACAATCGCGACGCGATGAACGAGTGATTCGAACTCGTGGGGATGAAAAGGGTCTCCACGCCCGACAGTGACCGGTTCATTTGGGCCATCTGCAGTTCACTCTCGAAGTCCGACACCGCGCGTAGCCCTTTTACTATGGCGGTCGCGTCGACGTCGCGCGCCACATTCACGAGCAGCGTCGAGATCGAGACAATGCGAACGTTATCGAGGTGCCCCAAACTCTCCGCGATCATCTCGCGGCGCTCTTCGAGATCGAACAGCGCCTCGGATTTCTGGGGATTTCTGATCGCGGCGACCACGATCTCGTCAAAGATGTGTGACGCACGTTCGACCACCTCGAGATGGCCGTTGTGAAAGGGGTCAAAGGAACCCGGAATTAGGCCAACCGTCACTCGACTTCCCCTTCGTGCGGTTCCAACATCGTTACGAGCGTAGTGCCGTATCGCTTGGTTTTGGTAACGATCCACCCGTCGGGTGCTTCGACGTGCCGGTCGTTCTCAATTACCACCCGCGAGGCGCGCACTTCCTTTAACAAACTTGCCACGTCGAGCGGTCCGTAGGGTGGATCTCCGAGAACCAGGTCGACGTCAGTCGGAGGCTGCCAAAACGGCAACGTCGCACGCACGAACTGCGCCGCGCCGGGTAGGTGAAGGGGTTCGAGGTTGCGCTTGGCCGCCTCGAGACACAGCGGGTCGGCGTCGACGAAGTACACCTTGGCCGCTCCGCGCGACAATGCCTCGATACCCATCGCCCCCGAACCGCAGTAGAGGTCCGCGACCACGAGCTCGTGCAGTCCCCCGCGACTCTCGAGCATGGAAAAAATGGCCTCGCGGGCGTAGTCCGTGGTGGGGCGCACGGTCGCGGGCAATTTTGCCTTCAACGGTCGTCCCCGGGCCGCACCGCCAATCACTCGCACTCCTTGAGGCTAGGCGGTTGGTCCGAACGTCAGGTTGACTACGACTTGAACAGGTAGTCCGCCTCGTCGTCGTCGATGAAGAGTCGAAGCTCGTCGACGAGCGCGGGCTCACCCGCCAGCGCGTCGGCGTCCACGAGCGACCCCGCGACGCGCTGGGCCGCCACGAGTAACTCTTCGTCGCGGCGTAAGTTCGCGAGTCGCAGGTCACTTCGTCCGCGTTGGCGAGTACCCAGCAAGGTCCCTTCGCCGCGCAGATCAAGGTCGACCTCGGCGAGAACGAAACCGTCATTGGACGCCACGAGCGCGTCGAGACGTTTCGTGGCTTCGTCACTGGGAGGCTCTCCGAGCAAAAAGCAATAACTCTGCGACGATCCGCGTCCCACGCGACCTCGGAGTTGGTGCAACTGCGCGAGGCCGAAACGCCACGCGTCTTCAATGACGATGACACTCGCTTCAGGGACGTCC
>PKZI01000229.1 GCA_003133005.1 Acidimicrobiaceae bacterium
CATCGTGCCGCCGCGCGATCGAGGACGGTACTCGGGGTTCTTTGGCGCCGTCTTTGGCGCCGCGATCGTCATTGGTCCTCTACTGGGCGGCTTCATTGTTGAATACTGGTCATGGCGTTGGATCTTCTTCGTGAACGTCACCGTGGGCATCGTGGCCCTCGCCGTGACGGCCACCGCGCTACCCGCAGCGGGTCAACGAGTTCGACACGTCATTGACTACGCGGGCAGTCTCGCGCTCACCGTGGCGGCGTCCGCCCTGATCCTCTTTACCTCGCTTGGCGGAACGTCGTTCGCCTGGCTTTCGGGCCAGTCAATCGCTTTGCTCGTGGGTGGACTTGTTTTCACCGGTGTCTTCATTAGCATCGAACGTCGCGCGCGCGAGCCGATCATCGCCCCTCATCTCTTTGCGAACCGGGTCTTCTCTTCGGCCTCGGCGATTGGTTTCGTGGTCGGATTCGCGATGTACGGCGCGATGACGTTCTTGCCGGTCTATTTCCAAAATGTCCGCGGCGCGACGCCCACGAATTCCGGGCTTCGGTTGTTGCCCATGATGGTGGGACTGTTCGGTGCGTCGATCATCACGGGACAGCTCGTCGCACGAGGTCGCAAGTACCGACCCTTTCCAATCGCCGGTACCGCAGTGATGACCGTCGGTTTGGCGTTCTTTGGCACGATAGGCGTGTCGACGTCGAGCACGCGTATTGCCCTTTACATGTTCATCTTGGGCGTTGGCATTGGCCTCGTGATGCAGATCCTTGTCACGGCGGTCCAAAACGCGGTTGACCCTTCTGACATAGGGGCGGCGACCGCGGGCGCGAATTTCTTCCGCTCGATAGGCGGTTCCTTCGGCACCGCAGTGCTCGGCGCGCTCTATACGAATGAACTCGCGCGCAAATACGCCGCAGACGTCAAGAGCGGAAGTCTGTCCAAGAGTTTCCCGGTGCCTGGTCACTGGACCCCGGCGCTGTTGCGTTCGGAGCCGCTCAACGATCTCATCGTTGTTGTAAGGGAGATCGCGAGCAGCATCCAGACGGCCTATATCTGGGCGATTCCCGTGGGTGTGCTGGCCTTTGTGTTGTCGCTGACGCTGCCTGAAATCAAACTTCGGGCGAGCCTTCATCCAATCGCCGACGAAATTCCTCTTTCAAACGCGGACCCGATCGCCTAAATAGCGAGAGACATTCGTCGAAGTCAGAGTCGGTCCCGTAGTAAGGGTCCGCGACGTCGAGATCGAGACCCGGTTCGAGCAAGTTGCGAAAGAGAAGGACCTCGGTTCGCTCGTTTCGCAGCCGGTGAAGGATGTCGCTCACATGTTCACGAGACATTGCGATCACCAAATCTTGATTATCGAGAAATTGAGCGTCCGCGAACGTCGCGGGCGAGCCCGGCTCTATCAGACCGCCCCGATCGAGGGCCGCGCGAGCCCTAGGGTCCATTTCGCTGCCTACGTGCCAGCGCGCGGTGCCCGCGCTCGTGATGAGTACTCTCGTCGCGAGGTACGGGTCCTCAGCGACGAGGTGGCGCGCGAAAACCTCGGCGATAGGGGAGCGACAGATGTTGCCCGTGCAGATCATGGCCACTCTTAAGATTTTGGCCTCCACAGCCCTCCTTGAGAAACTGAAATTCTTATTCTCGCCCCGGGCAAATGCGCGTGCAGTCCTGGTAGGAGAAACGGTACGATAACAGCAAGAACCGGCGGAAGGAGATGCNNGAGCATGAGCAGAAGATTCTGGCGGAACTCGAAGAGTCACTCTCCAAGCAGGATCCGCGCTTTGCGAAGAATGTCCGTGAGACGAACGTGTACTCCCATGGCGGACGTCGTGTCCGGTGGGGAATTTTCGGGTTCGTGGTGGGCCTTTTGGTCCTCGTGCTGTTCTTCTCGCAGTCCATTCTCCTGGGACTTTTCGGTGTCGCGCTGATGTTTGTGTCAGCGGTCGTGATTGAGCGAAACGCACGGCTCTTGGGCCGCGCCTCGTGGCAGGACATTACGCGCACGCCCCAGGGCGATGACGCGCACGCGAACCTGGGTCCCAGGACTCGTTCGCTTCGCGACTGGTTGTCGCGTCAGCGCCGCAAAAGCGAATGACCGGGGTCGGGATTCCCGACACCGAAACAGCCCTCTTAGCACTTGATATTGGCGCGTCCAAGGTCGAATGCGCCGTCGTGCACGGCGACGCGACGGTCGGCGCGCGCGAGCGCCTCTTAGTAAAAGAGCATGAGGGTCATCTCCTTGAAAGCATCGTCGAGCTCATTGTTCGGGTCCGCGGTGCGGTTTCGTTCAATTACCTCGGCGTAGGTTGCGCGGGACCAATGGCGCGAAACGGCGAGTTGGTATCGCCCCTCAATATTCCCTCGTGGCGCGATTTTCCCCTGCGCTCGAAGTTAGAAGATGCTCTCGGGTTGACGGTGTTCGTCGATGGCGACGCCCGCGCGCTCGCCTTGGCCGAGGGCGCCTACGGAGGTGCCCGCGAGGAGTCGTCCTACGCGTCGCTCGTTGTCTCTACCGGCGTGGGCGGCGCAATTGTCCTCAACGGTCGATTGCTCGATGGCGAGACGGGCAACGCTGGCCATATCGGGCACCTGAACGTGATTCCCAAAGGGCGCTTGTGCGCCTGTGGCAGTTACGGTTGCCTCGAGGCGGAAGCGTCGGGGCGGGCAATCGAGGACGTCACTGGTCGTCCCGCGCGCGAGGCGGATGCCGCGACGAGAACCCGCTGCGCCGAGTTGGTGGGACGAGCGGTGGGGACCCTCGCCGCAGTGCTCGACTTCTCGCACGCCTACATCGCGGGATCGGTCGCGCTGGGATTTGGCGACGGTTTTTTTGAGACAGCGACGAAGTCCGCGCGAGAGGTCGCAATGATGCATTATTCGTCGCACGTGGAAGTTAGACGCTCGCCGCTGGGTTCTGACGGTCCTCTCCTTGGCGCCGCGCTCGTGGGGTGGCGAGGGGAGCACTCGTGAACCGGCACACCGTGCGCGTCGTGGCGAAGTACCTCGTGCGCCATCCCTTCGCGACGGCGCCTCTGCTCGGTGTGGCGTGGCGATTTCGCCGACGAGGTTGGTGGTATCACGCGCCATTTCTTCCCCTAGCGCCGCGCGAATACTGGGCGTTTCGCGTCTCGACGGCCTCGGGTGACCAGAACGCAACGCTGAGTGGCGAAGAAGTACTGCGCGCAGCGACCTGGGCTGCGCGCCAGAAAGTTGGGTGGTAAGTCCGCATGGGTCGGGTTCTTCTTTTGAACGCAACGTTCGAACCACTCCAATTGGTGAGTGAGCGACGCGCGGTGGTCTTGATGCTGGCGGGTCGCGCCGAACCCATTGTCACGTCCGACGAACCGGCCGTGTGTCGTTCGGCGACGGTCACCGTCGAAATTCCCGCCATTGTGCGTTTGCACGAGATGGTGAAGTTACCAACCAAGGTCCGCACCCCGCCGCTCACCCGGCGCTCGCTCTTGTTGCGTGACAGTTATCGTTGCGCGTACTGCTTGGAGCACGCGGACACGATTGATCACGTCGTGCCACGAAGCCGTGGGGGTAGCCACGAGTGGACCAACGTCGTCGCGGCGTGTCGGCGCCACAATATGCAAAAGGGCGATCGTCTCCTCGAAGAAATTGGCTGGCGTATGCATTTTGAGCCACGCGTTCCCGACGGACCGTGGTGGCGCTGGCGCCACGTGCCTGACCCGGATCCCCTCTGGGCGCCGTACTTGCCTCGCGCCTCGTGAATGGGGACGTAGGCGATCTCTACGATTACGCGGCGATACGTGCGATCGAAGTTTCGACGATGTTTGTGCCGCACATCGAACGTGCGTTATTGGTACTTGGATCGAGCCAGTCTCTTGACGTGCTCAAAGGTGAGGTGTCCGAAAAGGTGACGCTTCGTCGTCGTAAGGGCGGGGGAGGACTGGTCCTGCTTCACCCTGGTGATCTCTGGGTTGACTGGTGGATTCCTTCGAACGACGAACATTGGTCCAAGGACGTGCACGTCAGTTCAATTCGCGCGGGCACGCTCTGGCGTGACGTGGTCGCGTCGCGGGTGTCGTTGCCGGTGACGGTGCACGAAGGCTCGCTCGAGGGCGAGCTCGCCCATCGAATGGTGTGCTTTGCGGGAAAGGGCCCCGGCGAGGTGTTCGTTGGCGGACGTAAGGCAGTTGGCGTCACGCAGTGGCGCGTGCGCGAGGGGGTCTTTCTTTCAACGGTCCTGGCGACGCACCACTTGAGAGAGGTCCTTTCGTATTTGCGCGAAGTACCCAAGGGTCTCAACGAGGCACTCGATGGATACGAATTCTCAAATCTCACGACAACTGACACCGAGGCGATGATTGAAGAACTGCGTCGCGCGTCGGGTGCTCGTGTCGTCGTGCGCCCCTCGCTCTCTTCCTAGGCGCCCCCTTCTTTCGCGCTACAGGGGCTTTCTCATCAAATTGGGGATCCCGAGCGGATTCGCACGCGCTTCTGGGGCTTGAATTCCTCGCCCTAATCACCGGTTCGTACCTCCAATCACGACCAAACCGCCCATTTTTGGCGCCTTGTGGTGCTAAGTGGTGTACTATGGCACGAAGTGGGGCAGAGTGGTGCCTTTCGGAGGATAGACATGCTCGGGTTCGTCGGCCAGTTTCAGCATTCACTGGACGTGAAAGGCCGACTCATTCTGCCCGCGAAGTTCCGTAGCGAGTTTGAGCGCGGCGGTCACCTCAGTCCGAATTCCGAGGGATGCGTCGCGCTTTGGACACCGGGTGAGTTCGCGCGTCAGGCTGAGGAATATCTCGCCGAGAGTCGCAGCGGCGAGCAAGGTCGCCAGCACGCGCGGTACTGGGCGGCGAACTCCTCGGACGTCGAATTCGACAAGCAGGGTCGGTTCGCCCTGCCGGTGGCGATTCGTAACTTTGGACAGCTCGAGGGTGAAGTGCTCATTGTCGGAATGCTCGATCACGTTGAACTTTGGAATCCGCCGACCTACGAAGAAAAAGTCAATTCGGCCGAAGAGATATTTAAACGAGGCAGTAACTAGTGCAAGGAGTTGATCAGCAATACCGTCCTAGGACCATGCGCAGCCTGGCAATCGTGAAGACGGCGAGGGATACCTCCTCCGCCTTCCCTTCCGGCTTCACGATTGAAAGGCTGCAGATGGCCCAGAACAACTTTCACCAACCAGTACTCGAGCAAGAAATTGTCGAGCTCTTCGCCGGACTTGACACCGGCGTCTATATTGACGCCACCTTGGGTGGCGCCGGTCACGCGTTTGCCATCCTTTCCCGAGCGCCGCAACTGCGAGTACTCGGCATCGACCGCGATCCCGATGCGCGCGCGGCGGCCCTACGACGGTTGGCCGGTTTCGAAGGACGAACCAAAATCGTCGATGCGACGTTCGCGGAACTTGCGCGCGTCGTGAGTGAAAACGACAAGTATCTGCACGGCGAGTCGATTGTGGGCGTGCTGATGGACTTGGGCGTTTCTTCTCACCAACTGGACGAAACGTCACGAGGGTTCTCCTTTCGTGGCGACGCTCCTTTGGATATGCGTATGGATCCCACGAAGGGCGAGACCGCCGCGCAGTACCTCGCGCGAGTTGACCAACACGAGTTTGCGAGAGTGTTGCGAGAAAACGGCGAGAATCGTTTCGCCGGTGCCATTGCAAAATCGGTTCTCGAGCGCCAACCAAAAAGCACCGCGGAGTTGACCGACGCCGTTGAGCGGGCGGTGCCGATGGCCGCACGACGTCGAGGTCACGTCGCGACACGAGTGTTCCAAGCATTGCGTATTGAAGTCAATCAGGAGGTCGAGCAACTCGAAACGGGTCTCGAGGATGCACTTGACGTGCTCGCGCTCGGGGGAATCCTTGCGGTGATTTCATATCACTCGGGCGAGGATCGCGTGGTCAAGGCGACTTTGCGCAACGCAGAAACTGGCGGTTGTACGTGCCCTCCCGAACTCGGCTGCGTCTGTGGTGCGGTGGGTCGCGTCTCGGTGTTCAAGGCAAGCGCTCAATTGGCGAGCGCAACCGAGATCGCGGCAAATCCACGAGCCCGTTCCGCACGGCTTCGAATTGCCAGGAAGATCGCCCCGTGAGTGTCGTCAGTTTTCCGCGACGTGTCGATACACGTCCCGCTCGTCCCGCTCGTCCCCAGACTCGACCCGCAGCGCGCCAACACGCCAGTGAACGCCGCGGACTGCGTTCACGTTGGGTCGGAGCGTCCACGGCGAGAAAATCTGCCTGCGTACTGATCATCGCAGTCGCGCTCTCCTTAGCCGGAAGTATGTTCGTCGCGAATCGACAGATGCAGATTCATCAGTTGCAGACGGAGTTACTACAAGACCAGTCAACGTATGCGGTTCAGGTGGGATCGCTCACCGAGAAGTCAGCGCCGAGTCTCATTGCCTCGCAAGCTGGCGCGTTGCACTTGGTTCAACCTGTCACCGTGACGCAAGTCCCTTCCACGTCACTTGACGTGATCTTGCCGCTACCGAAATTTTTGGGTTACGCACCGGTCACGTCAAGGACGACGCGGTGAGCGCGCATAACACCTCAACCCACACACGCACTCGCGCCACCCCGAGAGCACCGCGGGTCACGTCACGACAACCCCAGAGAATCAATTTGCTTCGCGCTCTGCTCGCATTTGTGTTTTTGCTTCTCGGTCTGCGTCTCTTTCAGATTCAGATCCTCGACCATGTTCGCTACGCCAAGCTTTCGGTAGATCAAGTTCGCGTCGATCAAACGACGACCGCACTTCGAGGTGGCATATACGACCGAAATGGGCAGATTCTCGCGATCTCACGTCCCACTTCGCTCGTCATCGCCGACGACTTTCAGATAAAGCATCCCTTGCGCGAAGCCCGAGCGATGTCACCACTCGTGGACGTGCCCGTCGCAACACTCGCGCCGTTGCTTTCAGAAAAAAGTGGCTACGTTGTCGTGAACAGCCAATTGAACTTGAGCAACGGGAGAAAGATCGCGGCCGACGCGTTTCCAGGGGTCGTGGTGCAAACTTCCTCGAATCGGACCTATCCCAATGGGACCCTTGGCGAGTCGCTGCTGGGCGGGGTCAATAGTTCGGGCGTCGGTTCTTCGGGACTTGAGTACGAGTATCAGAAGCTGCTCGCCGGCCAGACCGGGATTACTCAGGAGTTCGTCTCGGCGTCGGGCGTCAACTTGCCCGGTTCTCACAGCACCGTTGTCAAAAAGGCAACGCCCGGCGAGGGCCTCGAACTAACGATTGACTCGTCGCTCCAGTTCGTTACTGAACGAGCGCTGGCGACTCAATTAAAGGCCACCAATGGCGTGACGGGGGTCGCGGTCGTGATGGACGTCAAGACTGGACAGATCCTCGCTGACGCGTCACTGGTCAATACCAAGGCACAAGCGGGTGTCCTAGGTCCTGTGCCCACGTGGGGAAAGTCCGTGGGAGTTCCAGGGATTGAGCAGTCCATGAATAATCTCGCGTTCACTCAAGCGTACGAGCCAGGTTCGGTCTTTAAAGTAGTCACGTTCTCTGCTGCACTCCAAGCCGGTCTCATCACACCTTCATCGGTCTTTGCCGTGCCCAATTCGGTCGAAGTGGGCACCCGTCATTTCCATGACGCCGAGGTGCATCCCCTGGAACACTTAACCGCAACCCAGATTCTCGCGCAGTCGTCAAACATTGGTACGTACGAGATCGGCAAACTCGTGGGTGAAAACGGCATNNATTCAGGTGCTCGACGCGTACAACACCATTGCCAACGGCGGCGTGTTCGTCGAACCTCAGTTGGTACGCGGCGTGGTGATCGGTAACGGCACGGTGAAGGCAACGCCCACGATCCCCAGTCGCCAAGCGCTGACACCTTCGGTAGCTCGAACCATGAACACGATGCTCCAACAAGTGGTGCTCGACGGTACGGGGACCAACGCAATTATTCCCGGTTACAGCGTGGCGGGAAAAACGGGTACGGCGTCGATTCCCTATCCCGGTCGCGACGCACTTTTGTCAGGTGCGTACAACGCGAGTTTCGTAGGCTTCGCCCCGGCGAACGCGCCAGTGCTCTCGATGATCGTCGTCATCGAGCGACCCACCTCAACCATCTTTGGTGGTTCGGTTTCAGCACCCGTGTTCCAACAAGTGATGTCCTACGCGTTGCGACATTACGGTATTCCCTCGAACGGCACGATAGTAAAGCCCCTCAAGGGCGCGGGCGTGAGTATCGGATCGGACCTGACCTGATGCAACTAGGCGACGTCCTTGACGTGCTCGACCTCGATATGAAGACCGCGAGCATCGAGATCGAACGCGTAGAAATCGATTCGCGTCAGTGTGTGCCGGGCACACTTTTCATTGCGCTCCAGGGTAGCCAGTCAGACGGCGCGAACTTCGTGGGCGATGCCACCAACAGGGGCGCCGTCGCGGTCGTGGCGAGCTCGAACCTGCCTGCGGACGTNNCGTTGATCGCGTCGCTCGCCAGCTCACTGCAGTGGAACGCCGCAAACGTGGGCACCTTGACAAACGAACGCACGACGCCCGCACCACCTGAACTTTTTCGGACGCTCGCTCAGTTGGTGACGAACTTTGACCAGACTCGAGATAGGTCGGTCGTGGCGCTCGAAGTGTCCAGCCACGCGCTCGACCAGCATCGCGTGGACGGTCTGGGATTCGCGGTCGCGGCATTTACAAATCTGAGTCACGATCATCTCGACTACCACGCAACGATGGAGGACTACTTCGCCGCCAAGGCGTCGCT
>PKZI01000043.1 GCA_003133005.1 Acidimicrobiaceae bacterium
CGCATGGGCCAACACATGTCGGTGTCGACGCAGAGCACCCCCCACGGCTTCGTCGCCATCGAAGTGGACGCCACGGTCTTCGCTGAGTTGGAGGCGGCGGGACGCGTGACCCGTGACGGGGTGACCATCAGCGACGAGATGGTCGTCAGTCTCGCCGCGGTACGCGCCTTGGCTGAGTTCGAGTTCTTGAATGCCACGTACAACGAGGATCAATTGACGATCCATCGCACGGTGAATTTGGGCGTCATGCGCCACGTGGCGGAGGACGGCATGCTCGTACCGGTCGNNGATTGGCGTCGCGCCAATTGACGACGGACGATCTCATGGGTTGCACATTCACGATCGTCGGTGCACCCAGCGAGAACACCCTCTTCACCGAGCCCATCATCATCCAACCAGAGGTCGCGGCGTTGAGCGTGGGTGCTGTTCGCAAGGTACCCGTCGTCGTCGTGAAGAATGGTAAGGAGACGGTCGCCCCGGGACGACGTTTGGTGTTGGGCCTGTCTTTTGATCACCGCGTCTGTGAGCCAGTGTCGGCGGTCAATTATCTCGAGCGAGTGGCGGAATTACTCGCCGGCATGGACTTGGAGAGCGAGCGCTAGATGCTTCGTCGCCGTCACCTCGGGCGAATCTCGTTCGCCGAGGCGAATGACTTACAACGTGCCTTGTTGCAAGCCAATGACGACTACGTGCTGTTGTTCGAGCACCCTCCTACCTACACCCGAGGGGTGCGCACCCAGGAAGAGAACTTCCTCGTTACACTCGACGCGCTCGATGCCGTCGTCGTCGACGCCGATCGCGGCGGCGACGTGACGTTCCACGCCCCGGGCCAGGTCGTCGCCTGGGCAATTCGTACCGTCGCCGATGATCCTTCAGCGGGTAAGGCGCACGTTCGTGACCTCGAGGAAGCCGTGATCGCGACCGTGCGAGGAGTCGACGAGCAGCACACGCTTGGTGAGATTGGACGCCTCGACGGCTATCCCGGCGTGTGGGCCCACCTCGAAGCTCGACCCTCCAAGATCGCGGCGGTGGGCGTTCGCACCGAACGAAATGCGCGCGACGTGCGCCGGACGTTGCACGGCGTGGCCCTGAATGTTGATATCGACCTCAATGGTTTCGCCAAGATCAATCCGTGCGGTATCACCGATAAACCCGTAGGTTCGTTGCGTTCGCTTGGACTCAGCGTGAGTGCGCTCGAGGTCGAAGAGCGACTGGGTGAAGAGTTATCGCTTCGATTCGGCGACACGCACAGCGTGGCGCGCGTTGACCGTAGCGCGTCGAGCACGTCATCGGAGCGACCTTTGCTGCGACGCTTGCGAAAGGCGGGCGTTGACCCTGNNGCTTCGATCGCGTAAACCCGACTGGTTGCGCATCGAGGCGCACATGGGCCTCGAATATCAGTCGCTTCGCACACTCACCGAGGATCTACGACTCGTGACCGTGTGCGAGGAAGCGGGGTGTCCCAATATCTTCGAGTGTTGGGCGGAGGGCACCGCGACGTTCATGGTCAACGGTGAGCGTTGTACCAGGGCGTGTGGATTCTGCCTCATCGACACGCGAAAGCCACTGGCGCTTGATCCAACCGAGCCCGAGCGCGTCGCCGAAGCCGTCGTACGTCTCGGACTCGCGCACGCCGTCATTACCTNNCCATTGGCGAAACGGTCCGCGCCATCCGGCGTCGCTCGGCGTCCACCAATGTCGAAGTGTTGATCAGCGATTTGAAGGGCGACCTCGCGTCGTTGGAACTCATCTTTGCGTCTGAACCCGACGTCATCAACCACAACATCGAAACTGTCGCCCGACTGCAGCGCGCGGTGCGCCCGAGCGCGGGTTACGCGCGTTCGCTCACGCTACTCGCACGAAGCGTCGCTGCGGGCTTCACGACGAAGTCAGGAATGATGGTCGGACTCGGTGAGACCCGCGACGAAGTGGTCGAGACGTTGGCTGACGTGGCGTCGGTGGGCGTGTCGATCGCGACGATTGGCCAGTACTTGCGACCTACTGAGCAGCATCTCCCCGTCGCGCGTTGGTGGGAACCTTCAGAATTTGATGAACTCGTCCTCATTGGTGAGGGTTTCGGATTGCGTCACGTCCAGGCATCACCCTTGACTAGGTCGAGTTATCACGCGAAGAAGGCGTTGAGTGACGCCACACCGGTCGCGGCGCCAACGCGTCGCTAGGCGAGAGTGGCGACCGACGGCATGAAGAGTCCGCAGGGACCCCCGCCAAGGAGCGCCAGAAGGTTCTGGGTAGCCGTCGTGAGTGGCGACGTGACACCGGGCACGGGTGCAGGGACCCAACGGTTTCCCAGTAGTGGTGCATTCGAGAGTCGATAGATCCACCAGCCAGTCCCGGTGCAAAAGACGCCGCCCTGATCAGGTTGTGCCGAGTAGGTGATATCGCTGATGCCGCCGACGACGGGCGAGTGGCCGAATAGCTGCACGTTGGGCGGGTTCGTGACGGTGGGGTTGTGATTATTGAACTCCCCACCGAGGGCGCCTTCGAGCACGTCGCCGTCATCGAGCCCGGCGCCACTCCAGAGCCATGATGAGGCGTCGCACACGACGAGTGACCCTTCGCCGGGTACTCCGCCCCAATGCGAGCCAGAGAACGTGCTCTCGGGTGTGTCCGATGGCCAATCGGACCAGTTCACCGTTGTCGCCGAAGGATCGCTCGCGTAGATCGGGTCCGCGATCGAGCGATAGTT
>PKZI01000085.1 GCA_003133005.1 Acidimicrobiaceae bacterium
GGTGTCTACGTCGCGGGCAGCATGCTGGCTGCTTTGGGAGGGTTGATGGAAGCGGGTCGCGTTTCTGCGGTCACTGGTACCCAGGGCTACGGCGAAGGAATCATCTTCACCGTCTTCGCCGCCGCGGTCATTGGTGGCGTGAGTTTGAAGGGCGGTCGCGGCAACATGGTGGGCGCCGCGTCGGGCGTCATCCTGCTCGGACTCGTCCAAAATATTCTTGACCTCGCCAACGTTTCCAACTATTGGATCGAGGCGATCGATGGTGTCGTTATTCTTTTCGCGCTGGTGCTCGCGCGAGTGATTGGTGGCAAAGAGAGCGCTGAATGAGCTCAGATAGAGAGACGTTCAGCCATTTCGAGGTGAGCGACGTACGATTCCCCACGTCACGCGATCAAGACGGCAGCGACGCAATGAACCGCGACCCGGATTATTCCGCCGCGTACGTCACGGTGTACACCACAGCGGGCGCGAGCGGTAACGGTTTCGTCTTTACCATCGGCCGAGGCAATGAGGTCGAAGTTGCTGCCATACGCGCGGTGGAACAGCTGGTCGTTGGTCTCGAGGTCGATGAGGTGTTGGCCGACATGGGTGCCTTTTGGCGACTCCTCACGCACGACAGTCAACTTCGCTGGTTGGGTCCCGAAAAGGGAGTCATGCACATGGCGATTGGCGCGGTCGTGAACGCGGTGTGGGATCTGTACGCCAAGCGAGAGAAAATGCCGCTGTGGCAGTTGTTGAGTGGGTTCTCGCCCCAAAAGATTGTGGACCTCATTGATTTTCGCCATCTCACCGACCAATTGACGCCCGAAGAAGCGCTCGCGATTCTCGAGAAGGTCGAGGGTGGTCGTGAACGTCGGACACAAGAACTATTAGAGAACGGCTACCCGGCGTACACGACGTCGGCCGGATGGATTGGTTACTCCGACGACAAGGTGACGAAACTGGTGCACCAAGCCCTCGACGATGGATTCACCCACCTCAAGTTCAAGGTGGGCGGGGACATTGAGGACGATCTACGACGTGTTGGCATGGTGCGTGAATTGGTAGGGCCCGACGTGCGACTCTCCGTCGACGCCAACCAGGTGTGGGATGTCAACGAGGCCATCGACAACGTTCGTCAACTCGCCGTTCACGACATCTACTGGGTCGAGGAACCAACGAGTCCGGACGACGTCCTCGGCTTTGGAGAAATTTCTCGTGCGGTTGGACCAATCAAAGTCGCGACGGGCGAGCACGTCGCGAACCGCGTCATGTTCAAGCAGTTTCTCTCGAGCGGCGCGATTGACGTGTGTCAGATCGACGCGTGTCGAGTGGCGGGGGTCAATGAGAACATCGCGATTCTGCTGATGGCCGCCAAATTCCAAATACCGGTATGTCCGCACGCGGGTGGCGTTGGACTGTGCGAGATTGTCCAACACCTCTCTATGTTTGATTACGTTGCGGTGAGCGCGGACATCGATGAACATTGGATTGAGTTCGTCGATCATCTCCACGAACACTTTGTTGATCCGGTCGAAGTCGTGCAAGGTCGCTATCGCGCACCGCGTTACGCGGGCAGTGGTGCCTCGATGCACGCGGAATCAGTAAAAGATTTTGGCTATCCTCAAGGAGCGAAGTGGAACGAGATGACGAACAGCTTCTAGCGTCGTCAAACGAAAGGAAGTGTGACTATGCGCGTAGCTCGCCATGGCGCACCTGGGCGTGAAACGCCGATAGTCACAGACGACGATGGCGTCTGGCGTGATCTGCGCCCTCTCACCGACGATGTTGACGGGGCATTCCTTTCAAAGGGGTGGGAGCCGGTGCGCGCCGCTCTCGCAGCCGGAACGCTGCCCGAAGTAAGCAGTGACATCACGCGATTTGGGCCACCCCTCGTGAATATAGGCAAGATTATTTGCATTGGTCTCAATTACATTGATCACATTCGAGAGACGAACGCCGAGACACCAGTCGAGCCAGTGGTCTTTCTCAAAACTCCCGACACCGTGGTCGGACCAAACGACGAAGTATTGATACCTCGCAAATCCGTGAAGACCGACTGGGAGGTTGAGTTGGCGATTGTCATTGGTTCGACCGCGCGCTATCTGAGCGGTCCCGACGATGCGCAGGCGTGCATTGCGGGTTACGCGATCAGTAACGATGTCTCTGAGCGTGAGTTCCAGATTGAGCGCGGCGGTCAATGGGACAAGGGCAAGAACTGTGAGACGTTTAATCCTTTCGGACCGTGGATCGCGGACGCGCACGAACTTGGTGATCCGCAGAATCTCGCGATGCGACTTTGGGTGAATGGCACGCTTCGCCAAGACGGCAATTCGAAGAACATGCTTTTTGGAATCTCACACCTTGTCTGGTACCTGAGCCAGTTTCTCGTTCTTCGACCTGGTGACGTCATCAACACCGGCACCCCCCATGGCGTTGCCCTCGGTCTGCCCGATCATCCGTACCTTCGCCCCGGTGACGTCGTCGAACTTGAGATAGACGGACTNNAGAGTGGCGTGGACGTTGCGATTCTCGACCGTGCCCAGAGCGGTCCCGAGGGTTTTCTTTTCGTGCCGGCGGACGTGACCAATGACACGCAAGTTCGTGAGGCAGTCGCGTCGGCGATCAGTCAACTCGGGGGACTCGACGTCTTGGTCAACTGTGCGGGTATCGGGGCACAAGGCGGCGTCGAGGCGAACAGTGACGAGGAATGGCACTTTGTCCTTGACGTCAACGTCGTGGGTATGGCGCGTGTGACGCGCGCCGCGCTCGACGCGCTCATCGCCTCGCCCAGCGGCGCGATCGTGAACGTGAGTTC
>PKZI01000018.1 GCA_003133005.1 Acidimicrobiaceae bacterium
GACGTAGGAATTAATATCGACTTCCTTTGGAACTATCTCGTCAACGAGGTTGTAGTCGCCAGGCTTGGACAATAAGACTAGTTGCCCGAACAGATCGGTTTGAACCGGATTGTCCGGACCCGCATGAGCGCGAAGCCACGACGCTGTCGCAAACTCCTCAGTGGAGACAGTGAACTGTTGAGCGTTCACACCGTTCGCAGTCAGTGAGCCGGGCGGATAGCCACCAAAGAACAACGAACCCAATCCCGTTGCTGAGAACACCAATATCCCGACGATCGTAACGCCGACCACTGGAGTTGCGCGCGCCACCCTGGTTCCAAGACTTGCTAGATAGTCCACAAAATCGTCGAGCATCATGGTGACCGGGACGGCGAGCAAAATGGCGGTATAGATCGCTGCCCGTTCGGGAGTAAAGAGTGCGGCGAGAGTGCCCGAGTAGCGGGAGAGACCGCCGATGATGAGACCAGCTGCGCCGAGTCCAACAACGTCGGCGCTGTACAAGTCCGACTGTCGGCGACCCAATCGAAAAACGCCGTACAGCAGGGAGAACCCGAGAAGACCCCAGATTCCCTCCTCGAACCAGAGGTTCACCCGGTTCCACCAGTTGTTGAGTGCGGGAGCCACGCCCGGCGACGAAGCTACATTGACCGTCTTGAGACGAATCGAGTTGGCACCCGGGGCAGGAACAATCCAACTGTCGGTTTTCTGAAGTTCTCGTACGAGAATTTTCTCAAGCTTGGGAGCCGGAAGGGATTCGCCGTCACTCGAAGTCGTGAGTCCCGCACCAACTGCGGCGAACGCACTCGCCGTGTTGGCGAGCGCATTGTTTCGCGTAACCCCAAGGTTCCATCCAAACGCCGCCGCGAGAGCAACAATGACGAGTGCTGCATTAATTATCTGGCGCTTGTGAACATTAGATCGGTGTTCTTGGATCCTGGCCCGCCGTGCGCTAAGCCATCCTCGAGCCCAGAACCAGCCAACGACCCACGTAATCAACACGATGCCCGCCAAGAGATATGACGTCGTGTAGTGCGTAAAGGAGATTGCCACTATCAGTAATCCAACAACGATCCGAGTCGAGCGCACCGACATCGTGCGATCGAACACCACCATGACGAGAGTCGCCAGCATCGTGACCGCCATTGCTTGACGGGTAATGCTCACTAGCAATGATGAAAACGCCACGCTTGAAACGATGATTCCCGCAACAATTCCAAAGGTGAGGCCCGGACGGGGTGGTCGACGTCGGCCGTTATTGATCCACCGGGGAACCCGACGAAGCGCGGTCAACATCGCCACGGGCGCCAACGCAAGAATCGCGGGAACAACGAGTTGGAAAAACGCAAGCAGTCGTAGTCTTACCAAAGAACGTAAAATTGTCGGCAATACCGTGAGCGAAAGCATTGACGCGAAGGGGTCGCGATTAGCTGGAACGCTCCAAACTCCATCGTAAAGAGTGTGCGATGCGACGCCAAATTCCTTCTGGATATCCCAGCCGTAAAGATGGCTTCCCCGCAGGCTCGTCGAGAGCAGCAACGCGAGAGACACAAAATACAGAAGTGTGCTGAGGGGCCATCGGCTCGATCGCTTCCACCCGCCGACGACACCTACCAGAATCACAATCACATCAAGAGATGTGGCAACGACGGCGAGGTGAATGTTGCCGCTGTGGTTCAGCTGTGCGACTCCAAGTATGGAAACAACAACGAGAAGTCCGCCTGCGAGCAGTCCGAGAAGGTGTTCCGCCCGGACACCTTCTAAGATCCACGTGACGGGGTCACGATGTTTGACGGCATTCACCGCGAGCAGGACAATCGCGATGACGAACCAGATCACGCTTTCGGGTAGCGAATCCAATGGACGAGCTAGACCAACGTGGGGGCCGATCAAACTCACCACGCCCCCCACGATCATGATTGACATCATGCTGAGACACACGGCGAGAACGACGCGTCCCGCGCTGTTCGCGGGACGCGTTTTCAGCGCAGCCATCAAGGCCGCGCCCGGTACGAGCATCATTGTGACGACTCCCGGCAATGGTGTAATTGGTGAGTGAGAAAGATCGAGTCCAACCGATATAGCCAATGTCGCCAAGAGACACATTCCAGTCGGCGCAACGTCCCGCCACGACTTTTTGAGCGTCGTTGTGAACGATCGGATGGCTAGCGCAGGCGATCGCTTGATGTTCCACCTCTTCTCCTGCTCACGCCTCGCACGAATCCCAACATGCTGACTAGATCGTCAACGAATGCCGCCAGAGGGTACGCAATGGTCGTTGGCAGCCTCCTCGTGCCATTACGAGAAATCCACACGCTGTATGGCGCCGCCGTGGTAGCAATTCCCACTAACAGGCCCAGAGGCCAAGAGAAAATTCCAACGATAAGAGCCCCGATAACGGCGCTCGGACCGACGACCGGAAGCGAAGGCAAGCCGGATTGTTTTCGCCAGCGCTCTCCTGCGCCCCTTCCGTAGGAAAAACTACGTCGCCACGTCTTCAACATTGATGGATCGAAGCGATGGGATAAGACCACACGAGGATCAATTAACACCGACGATTCTCCGTAGCGTTCCCGAGCGGCCAGGCACAGTGATACTTCTTCCCCTTCGCCGAATACAAGATTCTCATCGAATCCCCCGACGTCGAGGGCTCGATCGCGGTGCATCGACATGTTCGCGCCCACTACGGAGTAGACGGCAAACGCTTCAGACTTGGGTAGAAGCGGCGGTCGAAACTGACGTACGAGACGATAGCGAAAGGTGGGACACCTCGCGAGTTCAATCTCGGCGGGAATCAACGGATTTCGA
>PKZI01000100.1 GCA_003133005.1 Acidimicrobiaceae bacterium
CGTCGCGCAGTTCGACCGCCTCGTGGATGCCCGTCGAAGCGCCGCTCGGCGAGATGGCGCGACCCGACGCACCCGACTCGAGGTGCACCTCGGCCTCAACCGTGGGATTTCCCCTCGAATCTAGAATCTGACGTCCTAGGACAACCTCTATCGCACTCATGGCGTTTCTCCTCGGTTACCCGACAAGGCTACTCCTCATCAGGGATTTATTCGGTCGTCGTCTCGATCGATCGAATCTCGTCACGCAGTAAGAGGGCACGCGCGCGAAGGACTCCTTCGAGGTCCACGCCCGCAAAACGTGCTGCCTCGAGCAGCGATACCAGTGCATTGGCCCACGCGGACGCCACGTCGTCGCTCGATGAGTTCGCACTTGCGTCATCGAGAGAGAACTCGAGTTGACCAATCGCCGCGATCGCCGCGTCACGCGCCTCGTTCGGGTTTATGTCATACGCACCGAAGAGATTGGCCTTCGCTAGCAGTTTTGCGTAAAGCGCGAGTGCGGGGAGCTGCATCGGAATGCCGTCAGTGACGCTCGTCCTGCCTTTTTCCTTTACTTTTAACGTCTCCCAGCGATCAGCGACATCGGCCGCGTCACGGACTTCGGTGTCGCCGAAAATATGTGGATGACGCGACGTGAGCTTGTCGCGCAACGAGTCCGCGATCGTCGCGAGCGTAAAGAGGCCCTCCTCGTCGCCCAGTTCCGCGTGAAAGACGATCTGGCAGAGCACGTCGCCTAGTTCTTCTTGCACGTGGTCGATCAGTTCGTCGTCGAGTTCTCCCCTCTGCTGCGCCTCGGCGAACGCTTCGAGTGCGTCGAGCGCTTCGTAGGACTCCTCGAGCAGGTGTTTTGTCAAGGTGCCGTGCGTTTGTTCCTGATCCCACGGACACTCTGCTCGTAATTGTCGCTCGAGGCTCACGAGATCTTCCATGGCCTCGCCAACACCGCGAATCCCTTCGATCCACAGCGACGTCAAGTGGTCGACCTTGGTGAATCCCGCCAACTCCCGCGCGCGCATCGCGACCACTTCCTGATCACCGAGGCCCAGGTGAAACAGCACGCTGACCTCGGTCTCGGGACGCAACCTCGACGCCACCACGCTCATCACCTCGGGTGAATACGTCTGCAGTACGAGGAGCGGACCTGGTCCGCGAAACGGTTCAACGGAATCAAGTGCGTCGACGATGCGAAGTCCTTGTGCGACAGGGTCGATCCCCAGGGCCGCGCACGCGACGTCGATAACCGAGACCGCGGGTTCGCACACCACCGCAACATCGTCGCGCGCGCGAAGTAATTCAACGGTGCGTTCGGCGACCACGGGCGAGCCGGGTACGGCGTAGACCACTTCGTTGTTCGGCGAGCTCCCAGCGAGGTGCACGAGGTCCTCGACGATGCGAGCGTAAAGAACGTCGAACGACGACGCTTCGTCGTACCACTGGTCGTAACTGAGCACATCGATCAACTCGGCCGCCGCTGGATGCACGCGCGTGCGAAGACGTACGACCGGCGAATCAATGATGAGCCGCATCGTGCGTCGGGTGACGAGTTCCTGGTCACCCGGGCCCAACCCGACTACTCGAATGAGAGGCTTGCTCACTTATAGGTCGAAGTGGACGCCGTCGTGAGATTTGCGGTGGTGTCTAACTCGTCCGACGACGACGGCAACGCGGGTACGAAAACCGACGGGTTCGAACTCGACGACGCAACGCCCCAACGGCCGAACGCCGGATTCACCCCAATGGCGCTGGCGCGCAAGATGGATTCCTCTTCGGAACTCGCGTAGGTCGAATTCAAGGACTGGATATCCGAAAGCACCGCGCTCGCGGCACTGGCGAAGGGCGTGACGGTCTCTTTGGTCGGTGCGACAAAGAGGGCGACCTGGGTGCCGCTGTCCGTTATGTACTGCGGCGTCGAAGAGAAGCTATTGAGTTTGGTGGTACCCACGTCCGCACGCACGCTGTCGTAGGAACTGCTCGAGGGCGCGAAGCACCCATAAGCACCGCCCTTGCTCGCCGAGGCGTCGATTGAATACTTCTTCGCCAACTCGGCGACCGACAAGCCTGATGACTGCGCGGTAGTGAACGCGCTCAACGACGTGGGCGGCACGACGGCAATACTCACGCACAGCGTGTCGTACTGCGACACGTGCGCGGCGTAATAGGTCCTGAGTGACGCCGCCGTCAAGGGAATCGTCGTGTCGAGCCTGCTCACGAGGTAGGTCGACATGGCTTGATCTTTGATTTCGGCGTTGCGCATTTCGGCGGGCATGTCGGCAAGTGCCATTGCGGACGTTCCGGGACAGTTGTATTGCGCTGACGTCGCTGCGGCAGTGAGTTCCTCCTCGAGTGACGACTGTGCCTCAGCGAGAGCGTGGGCGCTCGGGGTGTAGTGAAACGTCGACCGAACGTACTGATCAACGGAGAGACCCTCGATCCGCAAGTTGGACCACGTCGCGGCGCCCGAGGCGGCAATCGTGTCCCCGCCCGCTCCCGCTCCGAAATTCGTGCGGCTGAGTGCGTCGAGGTAGCACTGGATCGTGGGCGTCTTTGCAATCGTGCGCAACTCGGTCAAGAAGGTCGAATTCGTGACCCGCGACTGGTCGACGGAAACTGCGGTCGACGAAAGCGCCCAACCGTATAGTCCGGCCCCGACGAGGGCGAGAACGATGAAGACGACGAGACGACGCACCGTGCCATGCTACCGAGGAACGCTCGAGCAACCTCATCGCTCGAAGCCACGCCAGTGGCGCCAAGTTGACCCGATCAAAAATTCGTGTCACTGCCCGGTCGAGGTGTCAACGAGATCGCGCACCATCGCGAGCAGGGCGCGCGGCGTGACCTCGTCGGCGTTGAACTCCGCGCGGAACTCCTTGGTGGCTTCGTCGTAGGCGCGCGACCCGTGGCGGCGGCGAAGGCGAAGTTGTTGACTGAGCGACAACGTGAGTGGCCCGAGTCGGACCACCGGCTTGGAACGAACCCCGACCTTCGCGGGTAACACGCTCAGCGTCGTCACGCCGAGTTCCAGGCACAGGAGGCGAAGTTCAGCCAGCTCGAGTAATCCGAGTGCGGGAGCAGGCAGGGCCCCGTAGCGGTCGATCCACTCGTCGCGCAGGTCCTCGAGTTCGGGAATCGTCGAAACGTTCGCCAGATGTCGATACGCCTCGAGGCGCGCGTCGTCGGCTTGGACGTAGTTCTTGGGCAGGTGTGCCTCGCCGGGCACGTCGAGATTGATCGTCACCACTTCGGGCACGACGAAGCCTTTCGCGTCCGCGACCGCCTCGGCCACCAGTTGCACGTAGAGGTCGTAACCCACGGCCGCCACGGGACCCGACTGGTCGTGGCCCAAGAGGTTGCCCGCGCCCCTGATCTCNNAGGCGCTCGTAGGCGGTCTCGCTCAAGACCTTGTCCGTGGGATGAAAGAGGTACGCGTAGGCGCGTTGGCCACTGCGGCCCACGCGACCGCGAAGTTGGTGCATCTGGCCTAGGCCCAATCGGTCCGCGCGGTCGACGATCAACGTGTTGACCGACGGTAGGTCGATACCCGACTCGACAATGGTCGTACACACGAGCACGTCGAAGCGACGTTCCCAAAAGTCGATCATCGCTCGTTCGAGGGTTCCCTCATCCATTTGACCGTGCGCAATGGCGATGCGTGCGTCGGGCACGAGTTGACCGAGACGCTTGGCCACTTCGTCGATATCCGCGACGCGGTTATGCACGAAGAAAACCTGACCCTCACGCAACAACTCGCGCCGAATCGCCTCGACGACCGCTGGTTCACTGTATTCACCCACGTGCGTGAGGATCGGACGTCGATCCGCTGGTGGCGTCGTCACCATTGAGAGGTCACGAATCCCTGCGAACGCCATCTCCAGCGTGCGCGGAATAGGGCTGGCGCTCAACGTCAACACGTCGACCCCGAGCGACTTCGCCTTGATGGCCTCTTTGTGATTGACCCCGAAACGCTGTTCCTCGTCAACGACGAGCAAGCCGAGGTCCTTGAAGGCGACCGTGTCCGAAAGGAGTCGATGCGTGCCCACGACGACGTCAATCGTTCCTTCCATTAGACCTCGGAGGGTTTCCTTGGTCTCCGCATCATCGACGAAGCGACTGAGCAAGGCCACCTTCACCGGAAAGCCCGCGTAGCGATCCGTGAACGTCGCGAAGTGCTGGCTCGCGAGAAGTGTCGTGGGAACCAGGATCGCCGCTTGCTTGTTGTCCTGGACGGCTTTGAAGACCGCGCGCACGGCGAGCTCGGTCTTGCCGAATCCCACGTCCGCGCAGACCAAACGGTCCATTGGTCGTTCCGCTTCCATGTCGGCTTTGATGTCGTGCATGGCTTGGTCTTGGTCGGCAGTCAACGCGAAGGGGAAGAGCTCTTCCATTTCGTGCTGCCACGTAGTGTCGGGGCTGAAGGCGTGGCCCTTGGCGACACTTCGTTGTCGATACAGATCAACGAGTTCTTGTGCGACCAAGAACGCCGCCGCACGTGCCTTGGCGCGCGTCTTTTGCCACTCCGCTCCGCCCATTCGCGACAACGCGGGCGCGTCGCCCCCCGAATACGGGGTCAGCGCGTCAATCTGCT
>PKZI01000156.1 GCA_003133005.1 Acidimicrobiaceae bacterium
GGGAGTAGGCAATTTCTCCAAGATTCCCAACGGCATGCCCGGCGTCGAGCACCGACTGGACCTGATCTTCCAGGGCGTCGAGATGGGCGAGATCTCCTTGGCACGCTGGGTCGACGTGACGTCAACGACGCCGGCGCGGATGTTCGGACTCTTTCCTCGAAAAGGTCTGATTGCGCCCGGTTGCGACGCGGACCTCGTACTGTACGACCCCAACTTCACGCACACGTTCTCATCGGCGACGCATCACATGGACGTCGACTATTCGGCGTACGAAGGAATGAAGGTAAAGGGTAAGGCGACGACGATTCTTTCGCGAGGACAGATTCTCGTCGAAAACGACAACTACGTGGGCACCCCGGGTGCAGGGAAATTTCTCAAACGTGGTTTGAACGGTTTGCTCCGCTAGTGGGAAAACACGTGTGGAACGGAGGTTCATGGAATTCGGGCTGGTAGCGCAAACGAATCCGCCGGCGAAGGACGTGATTGAGCTCGCCAAGCGAGCCGAAGACGCCGGGTTCGATTATTTCTGGACGTTTGACTCGGCGGTGCTGTGGCAAGAACCCTTCGTCATTTACTCGCAAATCCTCAGCGCGACGACCTCAATCAAGGTCGGACCAATGGTGACGAACCCTCTGACGCGTGACTGGACGGTTACGGCATCATTGTTCGCGACACTCAATGACATGTTCGGTCCCCGTACCATTTGTGGCATTGGCCGCGGCGACTCGGCGGTCCGATTTACAGGAGGAAAGCCGTCGACGCTCGCGGAATTGGCCCAGTGCATCGAGGTCATTCGATCGCTGGCCCGGGGCCAAGAGATCACGCTTCGTGATCAGACTTTTAGCATTCCTTGGGTAAAGAACGGTGCGCTCGACGTGTGGATGGCGGCGTATGGACCAAAGGCCCTCAAGGTAGCGGGTGAATACGCCGACGGACTGATTATGCAGCTCGCCGATCCGTTCATTGTGCGCTGGGCTATTGAGAACGTCGACGCTGCGCTCCAAGGGTCGAATCGAAGTGACGAGCCGTTCAGTGTGTGTGTGGCCGCGCCCGCGTACGTGGGCGATGACGTGGCGCACCAACGTGATCAGTGTCGCTGGTTCGGTGGCATGGTGGGCAATCACGTCGCGGACATCGTTGGTCGCTACGGTGATGATCTCTCGGTCGTGCCCGCGGCCTTGACCGAGTACATCAAGGGGCGAAAAGGTTACGACTATCGCCATCACGGCAAAACCGGTAACCCCGACACCGAGTTCGTACCCGATGAAATCATTGACCGGTTCTGTATCCTCGGTCCGGTCTCCTCGCATCTGGTGCGACTCCAGGAACTCTCGTCGCTCGGTACTGATCAATTCTCGCTCTATCTGATGCATGACAATCCCGAAGGCACGATTGACGCGTATGCGAAACGCGTCATTGGGCAGGTTGAGTGATCGACGCGTCGGGGAAATCGGTTCGACCCATGCGACGATACGTAGTTGGCGCGGCGCTCATCGGACTCGCCAGCGTCACCTTGCTCTCGCCGCGAGCGTTTGCAGACTCAACTACGACGACGACGGCCCCCTCGAGTGGCTCGAGTACCACGTCGCGCACCACCACGTCGGTGCCGGTCACCACGACGACCAACAAAGTGTGGGTCGCTCCCTTAACCGGACTTCCCGATCCGAGTGAACTCACGCGTCATCGCTCGGCGTTGACCATAAAGATCGACAATACGCCTGAGGCACATCCTCAATTCGGCCTTCAAGACGCAGACGTCGTCTACGAAGAGATCGTCGAGGGCGGGATCACTCGATTGGCCGCGATCTTCAATTCGAAACTTCCTACCGTCGTGGGTCCCGTTCGCTCCGTTCGACGCACCGATCCACAGATCGTCTATCCCCTAGGCGGGATCTTCGCCTTTTCGGGTGGAGCCCAGTACGCGATTGACGCCATCGAAAAGGCGCCAGTCAAGCTCATCCAAGAGTCAAACGCTGGAGCCGCGATGTTCCGCGACCTTAAGCGTCCTCCGCCCCACAACCTGCTCGCGAACGCGGCGCTGCTCATGACCTATGGAGGAGAGCCCAAACCTCCGCGCGCGATCTTCACGTACCGAAGTGCTTCGGAACCGGCCACCGGGGCTCGAGTGAATGTTTTCAACGTTGATTTCTTTTCGGGCTACGAGGTGTCGTACAACTGGGACGAGAAGACGTTCTCGTGGGATCGAACGATTTTTGACTACCCGGACATCACGGCGACCGGGCAGCGTGTGTCGCCCGCGAACGTGATCGAAATGAACGTGCTCTATCGCGGAGGGGTAGGCGTCGAAGGCTCGTACGCGCAGCTCACGGGTTCTGGTCCGGCCGAAGTCTTTACCGCTGGTCGGGTGCAGCGAGGTACGTGGTCGCGAAAGGCTCTTGCGGACCCAATTGTTTACAAGAACGAATCTGGGCAAGTAATTGCGCTCACGCCCGGCCAGACGTTCGTCGAGCTCGCCGACACACTCATGCGCGCCACGATCACCAACCAGCCCTAAAGTTCTTCGCCAACGCA
>PKZI01000092.1 GCA_003133005.1 Acidimicrobiaceae bacterium
TGAACAATAGCTCCGCTCCGATCTCACGTTGTATCTCGATCGTGTGGCGATGATCTACGAGACCATATGCTTCCGCGTTCCCCGCGAGACGCGAAAAGTGTAAGCGGTCACTCGGGGCGCGACCAGCCCCCGACACCCCGCTCAGCGCGTTGACGACGACTCCCTCGTTCGCCACCACTCTTCGATCAAGGAAAGGTCCAAGTGCGAGCGCACTCGCCGTGGGATAGCAACCGGGGACCGCAATAAGTGACGCACCCACGAGTTCCTTGCGGTGTCGTTCGACGAGTCCGTAGACCGATTGTTCGAGAAGTTCCGGGGCCCGATGTTCCTCGTGGTACCACTCGGAATAATCACGTGCGTCCTTCAAGCGAAAGTCGGCGCCGAGGTCGACCACCTTGACACCTCGCGCTACGAGTTGGGGGACGTAACGTTGACTTTCACCATGCGGGAGTGCGAGAAACGCCACGTCAATCTGCGCACTCAAGATTGCCTCAGTACTCTCAAACGAGAGTTCCGGATACAGCGCCGCCAGCGCTGGCGCGTGCCGTGCGACGCTTTTGCCGGCGTTGGAATCGCCAGTTGCGACGCAAACCTCGACGTCGGGGTGAGACGCCAAGAGTCGCAATAACTCCAGCCCGGCATACCCGGTCGCTCCAACGACGCCAACACGCATACTGCCATTTTATGCACAATGGAGCATAAAAATGCAACNNGCAATGGCCGTCATCTGGGGCATCCCGTACCTCTTGATTCGCGTCGCGGTTCGTCATCTCGACCCTGGTGTGTTGGTGCTTGGACGAACACTCCCCGCAGCCGCCCTGCTCATGCCACTCGTGTTCTGGAAGCGCCAAGTCCCCATTCTCCTAAGAAATTTCGCGTGGATCGCCATCTTTGGTGTCGTTGAGTTCGGGGTGCCCTGGTACTTGATGGCGACCGCGGAGAAACGCCTTACGAGTTCGTTGACGAGCCTGCTGATCTGCGCGGTGCCGCTGTTTTCGGTGCTCGCCCAACGATTCTCGAACACCGAGGGTCGAATCAGTGCACGGCGCTACGCCGGGCTGGGCCTGGGTGCACTCGGCGTCGCGTTGCTCGTTGGACTCGATCTCAAGGGTGGGTCGCTCACCTGGATTGGCTTGATGATGGTTGTCTGCGTTGGCTACACGCTTGGTCCCATCATCTTGGCGACAAAACTAAGTCACGTGCCCGGCATCGTTGTCGTCGCGGGAGCATCGCTCGTCGTGGGGCTGTGCTGGATACCGTGGTCGACTTACCACTGGCCGTCTCACATATCGTCGGAAACACTTGGCTGCGTCGCCGCACTGTCGGTCGTCTGCACCGCCGGTGCGTTTCTCACGTTCTTCGAGCTCATCAAGGAAGTTGGCGCGACGAGGGCGACCGTCGTGCCCTACGTCAACACCGCGATCGCCGTGGTGCTCGGCGTCGTTGGTCTCCATGAACCGCTCACCGTCGGCATCATCGTCGGTTTTCCTCTCGTGCTGATTGGTTCCATCTTCGCCACCAGCAGCGCTCGGCGCGACAACTCGTCAGACTTCGTAATTCGCAGCGACTCGAACCTGGTCATCAACGAGTAGCCACATAGAACCGGGTTCCGTGACCAGCTCTACGTCGTGCCCGTTTTCGACCGCTCCGTGGTGAATGACTTCGACGTAACGCACGGGAACGTCGACGACCTCGGTGACGGCCTGCCATACCGCGGCATTGTTGACGTGACCAACCACGTCGAGGTCGGCTCGACGCAGGGGCCACGGCCGACGAGGAGCATTGACTGGAGGTGCGACGAGTGAGACCCGCCCCGAGACCTTGCGGTCATTCATGGCATCCCCGTACACCTCAAAGAACTCGGGTCGAACTCGAACGGGGTGCCCGGAACGATCGACGGGCACCCAGAGTGCCGCCGATTCGAGCACGGTGTCCGTCCCGATCGCGATGTTGGTACGCCGCTCTGCCCACGCGGCCCCGACGCCTCCGCACCACGTAATCACCCGGAGACGTTCGTTCATTCTGGGCCATCGCTGATTGACCTGACGAATCACGGTTCGACGCACGACCCAGGTGTCCTCTGACGCGATACCACTACTCTCCCAGTCCTCGGTCGCGACGTCTTGGAGGTAACGGGCGACTCCGTCGAGGCGAAGGGCACCTTGCGGGTCGGCGTCACTCAATCGAACAGTGACGTCACTTTCGAACCGTCGACCGCGATCGTTCAGGGGAACGAATTCGATCACGACGGCAAACGAATGACCGACACGAACGCTCTACCGCAACTGTGCACCGAAGCGCCCACCCGTCGCAATCAATTCGTCGCGCAGCGCCGCCACGTCAGATTCACTCAACGTTCGCTCCGCAGAACCAACCCGCACGGCGTACGCGAGACTCCTCGTGTTCGAAGGCAGCCCGGCGCCGACGTATACGTCGAACAATCGCACGTCTTCAATGAGCTCAGACGCCGAGCGCAACGCAAACGCCAAATCTTGAGCATGTACAGCGACGGGCGTAATGAAGGCAAGATCGAATAGGGCACTCGGATAGCGACTCGGCACGCCGACAAAGTCACTACGCCGCAGTACCCGTGTGTGTTCAGCCAAGAGATCGAGATCGACGTCGAGTACACCAATTCGCCGACCGACGAGATTGGACGCCACACCATCCAAGTACTCCTGGTCGAGCTCTCCTATTGAACCGAACACCGTTCCGGTCACCCGGTCCACCAACAGTCCGGCCCGTGTTGGATGCATAAAGCGCACCGGATCCTCGTTGGAGCGGACGACAACGTCGCTNNGCGACGGCGGTAATCGCACTGTCTTCGGCGCGAGCCAGGAGCACACTCACACGTTCGTTTTCTCGTGGCAGGTTCAAGATGAGCCCACCGCCATCGCCGCCCTTGGTGATTCGTGGTTCATCGGTGGCATCGGGATGGACGAAGACGGTTCCCAATTCTGTCAATATGACCTCGCCCTTGCCGCGCTCCACATTTTTCCCGAGTGCTTGCACTATTCCCGTTACGAGCGTGGCGCGCAGCACTGACTCGTCGGTCGCAAGTGGGTTCGTCACTCGTACGCGGGATTCGTTGGGATGAACGAAGACAAACTGGGAGTCACTGATCAACGACGGAGTCCACACTTCAGTGCCACCGAGGTCGACGATGACGCCACGAAGCCGTCGCCGCAGAATCTGTCGTTCGCTGAAAGCGCCAGGCTCCGGCCACGAGGGCATTCGTCGCGGAAGACGTCGGTAGCTATGGAGCCGAGCTATTTCTTCAATGACGTCAGCTCGTCCAAACGTGCCAGCGCGAACGTCGAGGCGAGCACTCGGGGGCGTCACGACGATCGTGTCGTCACGATCCTCGACACGAAAATTGAGACCTTCGAGGAGACGGTGAATTTCGTCGCCCGAAATTTCGACGCCTAAACTTCGCTCGACGTCCCCGGGTCGAAGAATCACACTCGATGGGTCAGGGACTATACCGAGTTCATCAAGTGGATCCGACAACCATTCGAGGTCTGGGACACTTTCGAGAAGGAGGGCGACGAAGCGTGCGGCGGCGCGCAAGGCTAATTGCGGGTCGACACCGCGTTCGAAGCGATTCGACGCCTCACTTCGCAGTCCGTGTCGCTTCGAACTTCGCGCAATACCCATGGGATCAAAGAATGCCGCCTCAAGGAGAACGTCGGTCGTCGTCACGTTGATCTCGCTGGACGAGCCCCCCATGATGCCCGCCACACCAATCACCACGTCG
>PKZI01000152.1 GCA_003133005.1 Acidimicrobiaceae bacterium
AATTCGAAACGACGCACTAGGACATATTAATTTCATCTGTATGCCGACTCGCCCTGCCACCATTGCTGACGTGCCAGTGATCACCTCGATGATCCGAGAACTTGCTCGCTACGAGCATCTGGAACACGAGGCCGTTGCCAGCGAGGAGGGCATTGCGACAGCGCTCTTCAGTGACGGCCACCATGTCTCATGCCATATCGCCGAGGTTGTCGGCGAGGTCGTGGGATTCGCGCTGTGGTTTCTGAACTACTCGACATTTCAAGGTGCCCCAGGTCTCTATCTCGAGGATCTTTACGTCAAGGAAGAGTTCCGTGGCCAAGGACTCGGCACGGCGTTAATGAAAGATCTCGCTCAACTTTGCGTCGAGCGCGGTTACCAGAGATTTCAGTGGTGGGTGCTCAACTGGAACGCTCCGTCTATAGCTTTCTACCGGTCAATTGGTGCCAGGCCCATGGACGAGTGGACCGTTTACCGCCTGAGTGGCGCGGAACTGGAATCGTTTGCGTGCGCAACATGAAACGTCGGGCGAAGGTGTCGAGACGACGTCACAAGCATTCCGCAAGACTGAAGAGAAAATGCTGGATCGTGCGAACGAAGGTCATGAGTTCTGGTTCGGCCGACGTGAGTTTTTCCTCAGTCAGCAGTCCGTTCGCGACCGCGGTCGAACGAAGGGCGATTTGCAACGTGCTGAGCCACGCCCAGGCTTCCGCATCGTTGAGAAACTGTTCGCCAAGGGTCATGTACGCCAGTTCGGCATTCGTTGATATCTCTTGTTGGCGACCAAGCGAGGCCAAAGGACTGTCGTCGTCCTCGCTGGGATCGATCGGCGCATTGAGACTGGCGTGCCATTCGTGCGTTGGATCTCGCTCGGCGGCCACGACGCGACCGAATGCCTCCTTCGCCACCTCTCGTCCCGCCTCGTTTAGTCGCACCTCTATTCGACCGTCGCGACGCCGAACGAAGAGACGATTACCTACCACTATTCGTCCTTCTCAATAGTCGATTGCAGTCCCGCAACCTGTAGTTTCACGCAATAACTTTCGGCTCGCTGACGATTGCCCGACCAGACGATGGCCCGACCCTCATGGTGTACTTTCAACATCAACTCGGTGCATTTGTTATTCGAGTAGCCGAAGATTTTCTTGAAGATAACCACGACCACTGACATCGGCGTCACGGGATCGTCCCACACGACCACGTTCCAGGGACGTTCGGTCTTCACGTCCTGCTCGGTGAGGACATCACCCTCGGTCGTTCTTTCTCGCATTGGTTTCACCGAACTCACCCTTCAAGTGTCGCAGGTCACCGTCGTGAGCGAAAGGACAGGGCCGTAGTCTGGGACCGGTGGAGAGGACAACGCGGTGAGCGTAACCAATTGGAAAGAAGTGCCTACGCGGATTCGCTCCAGGGCCAACGCCAACATACGTAAAGCCGTCGGCCTCACACAGAACCCTCCCCCGAGGTGCCTCGATCCNNATCTTTTTTCAAATGCTGCATCCGCACGCCATGGCGGGCGTCGCCCAGCACTCGCGTTATCAGCACGACCCGCTCGGACGGCTGCTGCAGACAGCGAACTTCATCGGCGTCACCACGTTCGGCACCAGCGAAGCGGCGTACGCGTCAATCGAGCGCGTGCGCGCCGTGCACGTTGCGGTACGAGGCGTCGCCGACGACGGCGTTGCCTATGACGCCAACGACCCTCACCTGCTGGCGTGGGTCCACGCGGCGGAGGCTTCGATGTTCCTGCGCGGTTACCAACGTTTTGGGAAACAACGCATATCGCCAGAAGACGCCAACGACTACGTAGAAGAGATGTCGAAGTTGGCGACCGATCTCGGAGGCGAAGACCCGCCACACAACCTCGACGAGCTCGAAGCGAATTTACAGAAGTTCCGACCGGAACTTCGCCTGAGTGCCGATGGCGTAGCCGCGCGTGATTTCATCCTTGACGGCTTCGTCGACGGAATGATCACCAAGGCGGTGTACCACCTACTGGTCCTTAGCGCCCTCGACTTGCTCGATCCTTGGGCGCGTGAACTGCTCGGCATCAAGAAGAGTTCCGCTCTCAAACGCGGAGCGATTCGAGCCAGTACGCACCTCGTGTGCTTCCTCGTAAGGACCTTCGTACCTCCGCCCGAACGCTAGGTCGCGATGGAGAATCCGCCGTCCACGGCCACGATCTGACCGGTGACGTACGTCGACTGAGCCAGGGAAAAAATGACGTCCGCGACATCCTCGGGTGTGCCGCTGCGCTTTAATGGCGCGACCGCCGCCACGAAGTCGTGCTCGAGTTCCCAGTCTGAGGTCCAGGGTGTCGCGATGAGGCCGGGTGCGACTGCATTGACGCGCACCTCGGGACCCACCGCCTTCGCGAGCAGTACCGTCATGTGATTGAGTGCCGCCTTCGATGCGGCGTAGGGAATTGATGAGCCAGTGGCGCGAAGCCCCGCAATCGAAGAAACGTTCACGATTGATCCCTGGGTCGCGCGGAGGTGTTCCATCGCGGCGAGACAGAGACTCCACGTACCAAATACGTTCACGTCAAAGATCTCGCGCCAAATTTCTACGGTCGCGGCGTCGAGGTCTCGGTGCGCGATCTTGCGAGTCACTCCGGCGTTGTTGACGAGGACGTCAAGACGACCGTGGGCGTCGAGTACTTCGCGGATAATGCGCGAGCAATCCTCGGTGTTGGCGACGTCACCTTGAACGTAGAGCGAATTTGGTGTCGCGCCGGCGAGTCGCTCGCCCTCGTCGACACTGTGCAGCGAATTAAACACAACGTAGTCGCCGTTCATCGCAAAGCGCCGAGCGGTAGCCTCGCCAATACCGCTGGTAGAACCAGTGACGAGGACGACGCGCGTCACTACGTTCGCTTCCGAAGACGCCACGATCCGGTCCATTGTCGTCCCGGCTCGAGGATCACAATGTCCTTACCGCTTCGTAGTGCGTCGGGTGGGCAGGTCATAGGTTCGATGGCAATTGCCGTGCGTCGTCGACCCTTTTCCAGCGTGTCGCCAGTGAAGACCTGCAAGTAGGGAAAGTTACGATCGACGGTGAGTTCGACGCGCCCGCCGTTCGCGTCAGTGACGGTAGCTGTCGCCATGCCCTTGTCATCACGCAACAAATTGCAGTACGTCACGTCAAGCTCGTGTCCATTGACGGACTTCGCCCTCGAAAAGTCGACCTGACTGCCCGCTAAGGGAAGTAACTCGCCCGTGGGCAGCCGCCTCGAGTTGACCGCGACGTAGTACTTCGCGGGTACCTCAAGCTGCGTTCCCTCGATCGTGGGCGTCGTGACGGCGAGGTAGGGATGAAAGCCCAAGCCGAAAGGAATCGGCACACTGTCACGATTCGTCACCGTGGTGGTAACCGTTAGACCGAGCGTACCGAGATGGTACGCGACGCTTAATTCGGAGAAAAATGGGTAATTAGGCGTCGGATGCAAAAGGAGCGAGAGTACGCAGCGATTCTGATTCACTGCCTCGACGCGAAAGGGGCGCCACCTTACGAGACCGTGGATCGCGGTCGCGTGCTCCACGTCATCGACCGAAGGGTGCGCGACACGACCAGAAAATTCCCATTCGCCGTCGCCAATTCGATTGGGCCAGGGAAAGAGTACCTGGCCACGAGCTCCCGCAGGAACATCGTCTTCCGCGAATCCCTCGACAACGGCTACACCGCCGGTAGCGTACGTTCGCAACGTCGCACCCACTTCTGTGACCACCACACGTTGATCACCGTGGGCAATCGCAATCTGTTCGCCAGAAGGAAGCATTAGTTGATTTTCTCTCTGGTCACCGACCAGTAACTTAGGACAATTAAGTTGGTGGGTATGCGAATCCTGATTACCAACGACGATGGCGTACTCGCACCGGGACTCGCCGTCCTAACCCGAGAAGTCGCACAATGGATTGGCCGTTGCCCACAGGGCGAGACGCGCGAGGCCCTCGTTGTTGCTCCCCACCGCAACTATTCGGGGATGTCCTCGGCGGTCGGTGACGTATTCGATCATCCCACTGTTCATTACAAGCGTCACGTGATCAGCGGCGCTGAATTGATTCCCGTCTACGCCCTCGAAGCTCCTCCGGCGTTGTGCGTCATCGTAGGGGCCGTAGGCAGTTTCAACTTCCAGCCCGACCTCGTGCTGTCAGGCATCAACGCAGGTGCCAACGTCGGACGAAGCCTCCTGCATTCGGGAACTGTCGGAGCGATTCTCACCGGCGCTCAGCTCGGCCTCTCAGGCCTCGCGGTTTCGGTGCAGTGGGGCGAGGACGTGCATTTCGACGCCGCGGGCGTGCTCGCCATCGAAGTCCTCGAAGAACTTTTTCGCGCGCCCTCGAGAACATTGCTGAACTTGAACGTGCCTAATTTGAACCTTCACCAACTGAAGGGTGTCCGGCGTGGCCGCGTCTCAACCGCCGGCATCGTCAAGGCGGCGGGGCCACTCGCGGGAGGCGAACCCCTCGGCGACGAGGGAGAACTACCACTTCGACTTGGTGCGGCGAGTCCTGAGTTAGGCGACGTGACCGACGAGGACGCCGACGAGGACGGCGCTCTCCTCGCCGCCGGCTACGCGGCGTTGACACCCTTGCGTGGTCCCCACGAGGAAACAGACACCGCCTTTGACGGCGTTCTTCACGCGGCACTCGCCGCGATTGACCGTCATATTTCTTCCATTTAGTCGTCGATCGCGCGACGTCGCTGTTCTTTTACCCGTCCACGCGCTTTCTTGTCATCCACGCGACGAATCTTTGACGCGCGCGTGGGTTTGCTCGCGCGTCGAGGCGTTTGGCGCTCGAGGCCTTGGGCAATCTTTTCTGCCAGGTGTTCGAGTGCCGCTGTCCTATTCTGTGCCTGTGAGCGATGGCGGCTCGAACTCGCGCGCACGACTGCACCGACTCTCTCGGACAGTAATTCGCGGTCCGCGTCGTGCAGCGTTTCTGAACGTTGCACGTGAAATGACGCAATGACGCGCGTGAGCGAACGATTCGCGTGCTGACCACCTGGTCCACCCGACGTGGTAACCCTCAGGTCGATCTCGTCGGCGGGAATGACGAGACGTGGTCGAATTTGTAGCGATCCATTGTCGAGAACACGCACCACGTTACGAGCACCTATTGCGGGCTGGGGAATCGGACCATCGCGAGTTGCGACGACGAGGCCACGAGTTCACCTCGGTCGTCGAACAACTCGCATCGTTCGTCAACGAGACCGTTGGCGATCACGACGCACCACTGACGCGCGCGAAGCCACTCGCTCTGAGGGATGCGGCGCACGTACGACGTGAGTTGGAGTGTAGGCACCCACCCCGACGATCCGATTGGCATGGTCGCGGGCGGCAAGGCGTCGGTGGCAAATAGCACGCTCCACGCACTCCAGTCCGCCTCCCCGTCGTTCAGTCGCAACCAACCTTTCAATTCAGCGAGTTCAGACGGTTCTCCGGTCCACCATCCCACGCAACTCGGATCGAGACGCGCGTCCAACACATTCGTATACGTGATTAGAGGATTGGCGGGGATACGAAGACACTCTTCGAGCGGTGCAACCTCGGGAGGCGTCGTGCCGTGGTAACGCACAGCGGCGTCTTCCACAAGAGTCCCCAGGGTTACCAATGATTCAGTCGTGACTTCGTCATCCTGGCGCAGCGTCACGTGCACGAAAGAGGCGCCCCGCCCGACTCGACGTACTTCAGTCGTCAAGTCACTGGGACCGGTTTCTGGTGAGCGGACGAAGTTGGTCGTAAGTGAAGTCACGTGCTGATGCGTCGCGCCTTCATTGAGCGTCGCGGCGGTGGCCGCATTGGCCATCACACACTGAAGGTAGCCACCATTGGGATGGCCCAATACCGTATAACCCGAGGAAAGCTGCGCGCGATAAAGACCGGGACTCACGAGCTCAACTGCGGCGGCCTCGCGAAGCGCTTGGTCGGTCTCCGTGTTGCTCACAAGGCAACCCTACGGGAACACCACAGACGACCAGTAGATTTAGAGGAAAGAAAGGTACGTGTCATGACTTCGATACCGCATTATGTCAACGGCGAGCGAGTGATCGGCGAAGATGTCTCTCCGGTCTACAATCCCGCGACGGGAGAAGTGAGCGCGATGGTGCCGGTGCCCGATGCGGCTTTTGTCGATGACGTCATTGCGACCGCGCAGGAAGCGTCGCACACGTGGCGTGAATCCTCGCTCTCTTCGCGCACGAACATTCTTTTCACGTTTCGTCAACTGCTCGTCGCTCACGCCGACGAGCTCGCCCAAATCATCACTAGTGAGCACGGTAAGACACTGCCCGACGCGCACGGCGAGCTCGCGCGCGGCCTCGAGAACGTCGAATACGCGTGCGGGCTCACCGAACACTTGAAGGGTGGCTTTTCGAGCCAGGTCGCCGACGGCGTGGATGTGCATTCGGTGCGTGAACCGGTGGGCGTGGTGGCGGCCATCACACCATTCAATTTCCCATCAATGGTGCCGTTATGGATGAGCGCCAATGCACTGGCAACCGGCAACACCGTGGTGCTCAAACCGTCCGAGCGCGACCCGTCGGTGTCAGTTCGACTCGCCGAATTGCTCACTGAGGCGGGTCTCCCCAAAGGAGTGTTTAACGTCATCCAGGGCAACGCGAGTACGGTCAACCAACTACTCGTGCACCCAGGGATCGACGCAATCAGTTTCGTGGGCTCGACGCCGGTCGCGCGTCACGTCTACGAAACCGGTATCGCACACAACAAGCGGGTCCAAGCACTAGGGGGTGCGAAGAACCACATGGTCGTGCTGCCTGACGCGGATCTCGACATCGCCGCCGACGCCGCGGTGAACGCCGGCTTCGGAGCGGCGGGAGAACGTTGCATGGCGATCAGTGTCGTGGTTGCGGTGGGCAACATCGCTGACGAACTGATTTCGAAGATCACTGACCGCATGGACAAACTAAAGGTGGGCGCGGGCAGTGATCCCGCGAGCGACTTCGGTCCGGTGATCACGCAGGAGCATCGCGACCGAATTGTCGAGTACGTAAAGTCCGCTCCTGACGACGGCATCGAGGTCGTACGCGATGGCACTGCACTCGCATCGACGCCGGGATTCTTCGTTGGCCCTTGTCTGCTCGACGGTGTTCGGCCCGGCATGAAGTCCTACGACGACGAGATCTTCGGTCCCGTCCTCGGCGTGGCGCGCGTGGGGAACTTCAGCGATGCGATCGATCTCATCAACGCCAACCCCTACGGCAACGGCACCGCGATCTTCACCAGCAGCGGAAGCGCGGCGCGCATCTTTCAGCGCGACGTCGAAGTCGGCATGATCGGCATCAACGTGCCGATCCC
>PKZI01000048.1:0-282 GCA_003133005.1 Acidimicrobiaceae bacterium
AACACAAGATGCGCCACCCCGCCATGCACGAACACCTAGCCAAAGGACCTTCATGATTGGCACCACGTTCTTTGACCGATGGAACTGGCCCGCCGGAGGATCAGGTGGCATACCCGGCGACGTCGTGGCGACGTTGATCTGGGTGATAATCGCCGCCATCGCGACAACCATCTTCTATCCCCCGTTTCGCAGGGCGATAGAAAAATATGTCAAACGACACTTCGATGAGGGAACCGCGGAGCTTCACGCGAAACTCGACCACATCATCGAGCATCACCCCGA
>PKZI01000048.1:417-9588 GCA_003133005.1 Acidimicrobiaceae bacterium
GATCGTCGAGATCGCGAACGTCAGGTAGTACGCGGGGTAACTAAGACCTCCGTACGAAGAGAAGCTGATCTTCGCGCCGTTGGAGGACTTTTGGATCGATTCCTTTATCTCCGCTGGGGTGATCGGCTTGGAGGACACGTCGGCCTCCAATGAGACGAGCTTTAAGACATCGGCCTCGGTCGCCTCAGCGCCATAGATGCAGCCAGTGTCGACCGATGCGGTCTCGAAGTTGGTCGGGGTGGCTTTCAAGTGGACCACGGNNGGAGTATTTACCAGCGGGCACCGTGTAACCCACGATCGATGAGACCGACGCTGCGCTGACCGCACACGCCGTGGACCGGGGCTGCAGCCCGACGGCGGCGCCATCGTGCACCACTGACACTGAGGTCGCTGCGTCCACGACAGCGGGCGTGAGCACCAACGCCGACGACACGACCGCGCCAACGACCAACAGGCGCTGTGCGAGTGACTGCGTCGTTACCCGAACGACAGAACTTTGATTGGTGAACCTCATGGTGATCTCCTCACGATTGTGTGGCTCACACCACTCGAAGTGAACAGCGAACGCCAGCGTGCGCCGCAACTGGTCCAACGTAGCCCATAAAGCGACGACGAGCCCGTTGTTTCTGCGCCGAACTGCCCACCATCACCTTGGTACGGCTCGCCGACGAAGGACGACGAGCCACGCAGCAGCGAAAGCACAAAAAAAGAGACCGGGTCCCCTCAAGGACCCGGTCTCTTCGTCAGCGTGCGCTGACTACATCATGCCGCCCATACCGCCCATGCCGCCGTCACCCATAGGTGGCGCCGCAGGCTCGGGCTTGTCGGCCACGATCGCTTCGGTCGTGAGCAGTAGCGCCGCGATCGACGCGGCGTTCTGCAACGCCGAACGCGTGACCTTGGCCGGGTCGATGACGCCCGCCTTCACCAAATCGACGAGCTCACCGGTCGCAGCGTTCAGACCAATCGAACCCTTCGCGTCAGCCACCTCGCGTACCTTGACGGCACCTTCGTAACCGGCGTTCGACGCAATGTGTCGAAGGGGCGCCTCGAGAGAGTTCGCCACGATCTTCGCACCCGTTGCTTCGTCGCCCGTGAGCGTCGCGATCAACGCCTCCACGTCGGCGCGCGAGCGAACGAGCGCCGTGCCACCACCAGCGACGATTCCTTCGTCGATGGCCGCCCGCGTCGCACTAAGTGCGTCTTCGATGCGGTGCTTCTTCTCTTTGAGCTCGACTTCGGTCGCGGCTCCCACCTTGACGACAGCGACGCCACCGGCGAGCTTGGCGAGACGCTCTTGGAGCTTTTCGCGGTCCCAGTCCGAGTCAGTGTCGTCGATCTCACGCTTGATCTGCGCCACGCGTCCGGCCAGGTCCGCGGGAGCACCCGCGCCGTCGACCAGCGTGGTTGCGTCCTTGGTGACGACCACGCGACGCGCACGACCCAGGAGGTCGACGCTCGCACTCTCGAGCTTGAGGCCGATCTCCTCGGAAATGACCGTGCCGCCCGTGAGGATCGCCATGTCTTGGAGCATGGCCTTACGACGCTCACCGAAACCAGGCGCCTTGACGGCGACCGAGGTGAACGTGCCGCGAATCTTGTTGACCACGAGGGTCGCCAAGGCTTCACCCTCGACGTCCTCGGCGATGATCAGGAGCGGCCGTGCGGACTGCATGACCTTTTCGAGCACGGGTACCAGATCGTGGACCGCAGAGATCTTGCCGGCGGTGAACAAGATAAACGCATCATCCAACACCGCTTCTTGGCGCTCGGGATCGGTCACGAAATACGGCGACAGATAACCCTTGTCGAACTGCATTCCCTCGGTGAGTTCGAGTTCGATCCCGAAGGTGTTCGACTCTTCCACGGTGACGGTGCCGTCCTTGCCGACTTTGTCGATCGCGTCGGCGATCACTTCGCCGATCGACGCGTCCGCGGCGGAGATGGTCGCCACCTGGGCGATCTGATTCTTGTCATCGACGGGCTTGCTCTGTTTCGCGATCGATGCAACCGCGACCGCGACGGCCTTTTCGATGCCGCGCTTGAGTCCCGAGGGGCTCGCGCCCGCCGCCACGTTGCGCAGACCCTCTTTGATGAGGGCCTGGGCGAGTACGGTTGCGGTCGTCGTACCGTCACCAGCGACGTCGTTGGTCTTGGTCGCGACTTCCTTCACGAGCTGGGCGCCCATGTTCTCGAAGGGATCTTCGAGTTCGATCTCACGCGCGATGGACACGCCGTCGTTCGTGATGGTCGGTGCGCCGAACTTCTTGCCGATGACGACGTTGCGGCCCTTGGGCCCCAAAGTCACCTTGACCGCGTCGGCCAACTTATCGACACCCGCTTCGAGGCCGCGACGGGCCTCTTCGTCAAACTTCAGTAGCTTCGACATGACGACCTACTTCGAGATCGTCGCGAGCACGTCACGACTGGAGAGGATCAGAAGGTCCTCGCCGTCGACGGTGATCTCGGTGCCGCCGTACTTCGAGTAGACGACCGTGTCGCCCACGGCGACGCCGGTGGCGATCAGCTCGCCGGAGTTCTCGGTGCGGCGACCCGGTCCGGTCGCGAGAACCTCACCCTGCTGGGGCTTCTCCTTCGCGGTGTCGGGAATGACCAAACCCGAGGCGGTAGTTGCCTCGGCGCTGTTGGGACGGACCACGATGCGGTCTTCTAGTGGTTGTAACTTCATTTTTGTTGCCTCCTGCGCAATTAGCACTCGAAACCTGTGACTGCCAATTTAGCAGCCTTAGGCCGCGAGTGCCAACGCACTAGGGCGCGAGACGCTCGAGCAACCACTCCTTGGCAACCAATCGATACGAAACCCGGTCGTGGAGGCGATCCTCGCGGTGTTGCCAGAACTCGAACGTGTGCGGCGTCAAGGCGTAACCACCCCAATTTTCGGGCCGCGGCACCTCGCGACCCTCGAACGAGGCTTCCAGTTCAGCAACGCGACCTTCGAGCTGGGCGCGCGTCTCGAGCGTGGCGCTCTGGGCACTGGCGTGAGCGCCAATCTGGTGACCGCGAGGCCGTGACGCGAAGTAACGGTCCGAGTCCCCCGCGCTCATTTTCGCCACCTCACCCTCGATGCGGATCTGACGACCGAGGGGCTCGCAGTACCAGAGCAGCGCGGCGTAGGGATTCTGCGCGAGTTCGCGGCCCTTTCGCGAGTCGTAATTGGTGAACCACCCGAAGGTGGCGTCATCCACGTGGCGCAACAGCACCATGCGCGCACTCGGTTTGGCGTCGCGCGAAGCGGTCACGAGCGTGATCGCCTCTCGTTCGCGCACGACCTCGCGCGCCGCATCGAACCACGTGGCGAATTGTGCGAAGGGGCTGGGGTCGCAGTCCGTGAGGTCGAGCGGAACCCATCGTTCGCTCACGCGACGTCGACCAATGGCCAGTTCGGTCGCGCCGAGAGCGCGAGCGAACTCGGTCCACTGACGCGAAGCCGGTACAGGCCTGCCGCGGCGATCATGGCTGCGTTGTCAGTGCACATCGCCATCGTCGGTACGTGCACTTCGACGCCGAACTCGTGTCCCAGTGCCGCGATCTCCTCGCGCAGGCGCGAATTCGCTGCGACGCCACCGGCGAGAGCGATTCCCCTCACGTCATAGCGCGCCAACGCGGCGCGCATTTTTCGCATCAACTGCTCGGCGACCGCCGCCTGAAACGACGCCGCCACGTCCGCGAGCGCAACGTCACGATTTTTCTCGGTCGCGCGCACGACCGCCGTCTTGAGTCCCGAGAACGAGAAGTCGAGATCGTCGCCGGTCATCGACATCGGCAACTTGAGTTTCCCCGCCGTCCCCTCGCGCGCGAGACGATCGATCTCGGGTCCTCCTGGATAGCCCAGGCCCAGCCAGCGCGCGACCTTGTCGTACGCCTCGCCCGCGGCGTCGTCGATGGTTTCGCCCAGCACCTCGTGTTCGCCGGGACCCGACTGCAACACCAACACGCTGTGACCCCCTGAGACGAGCAACGTCAGTACGGGCCAGTCCAGATCAGGCTGTTCGAGCAAGGGTGCGAAGAGGTGCCCTTCCAGGTGGTTCACACCCACGAAGGGGATCTGCCACGCGAGCGAATAGGCCTTGGCGGCCGAGAGTCCCACGAGCAACGAGCCAATGAGACCCGGGCCGCTCGTGACCGCAATGGCGTCCAGCGCCGGCGCGTGGGGGTCGAGTCCGGCCTCTTCGAGCGCCCGGCGCACGACTGGACCAATCGTGGCGACGTGGGCGCGACCGGCCAGTTCGGGTACGACCCCGCCGAAGGCGCGATGCTGATCGATCGACGACTCGATGACCGACGAATGAACGTGCAGTGCGTCGTCGACCACCGACGCGGCGGTCTCGTCGCAACTGGTCTCAATGCCGAGGACCTTCACGAATCCAGCGTAGGGCGCACGGGTCGCGCCGGGTCCTCGTCGGGTTCGATATCGGCCCATAACACGAGGGCGTCCTCGTGGGACTTCTCGTAGTAGTTCTTTCGAATTCCTACGGGCTGGAACCCCAGGCGAAAATAGAGTTCTTGCGCGCGCTGATTCGACGCCGCCACCTCGAGGGTCGCGCGCACGACGCCGCGTTCGCGCGCGTCACGCCAGGCGTCGACCAGTAACGATGTCGCCACCCCGCGTCCCTCGAATCCCGGCAGCGTACCCAGGGTGTTGACGTGCAATTCGTCAAAGACGAACATGACGCCCAGATAACCAATGATCGTGTCCTTCATCACCGCCACGGTGTAACGACGCGTCTCTTCATTGGTGATCTCTTCGAGCAGCATGTTCTTGGTCCAAGGTTCGGGGAACTGCGCGTGCTCGATGCCCATCAATTCATTGACGTCGCGCCGCTCGGCGAGACGGATCGTCCACGTACTCACGAACGCTCTCGCGTCGTGAAGTTCGCGATCGCGTCAGCCTCGCGAAGATACAGCGGTGTGACCTTCGTGGTGGGCTCACGCGTGGCGCCCAGGGCGAGGGCTGCTTCGAGCGACGGCACGTGCTGGTCGAATACCCGCGCGGTGGGCACGGCCGCGAAATCGCGCAGGTATCGTTCGACGCCGTCGCCGGTGAAGGTGACCGGTCGCGCGTTGGTCGCCCACTCGATGACGACCTTTCGCGCGGTCGTGACCGTGGGAGAAGTCGTCGCCGTGACCTCGTCGTCGCCGAGTGCGAACGTCTGGACGAAAACCTCGCCACGTCGACCGTCAACGGCCGCCAGCACCGTGCCACGCTCGCCAGCGAGCGCCGCGCCGCGCGCAAGGAGCTCGAGGGACGTCACGCTCACCAGGTCGCACCCGAGACCCTCGGCGAGACCAATCGCGGTGGCGACACCCACGCGTAGTCCCGTAAAGAGTCCGGGTCCTACGTCGATCACCACTCGATCAAGGTCGCGCGCGGTGAGCGCGCACTCGTCCAACAACGCCGCGATACCTGGTGTCAAGACCTCAGTGTGACGTCGCTCCAGGTCGAGCACGCGCGTCTCTTCACGTTCACTCGTTCGAAGACCGATCGCGCACGCGCTCGTCGCGGTCTCGATGGCGACAATGTTCACGAGGCGCTCCACGAATCCAGTTGGTCCGCGCGCGACGCGTCAACGGATCCGCCGACCACCAGGGTGCGCGACTCGTCGTTCTCCACGACGAAGTTCACCTCGAGGACGTCACGCCCGAACACCGACGCCGCCAAATCGCCCCACTCGACGAGCGCGACGCCCGACTCCTCGACGAGTTCGCCCAGCGCCAGATCGACCACTTCGTCAAGACTGCGCACGCGATACACGTCGCAGTGGTGCAGCGTGGCAATACCGAGGTCATTGTCGCAGTCGTGTTCGCGCACCACGGTAAAGGTAGGACTCGTCACGAGCCCTTGTACCCCGAGACCACTGGCGACGCCCTTGACGAACGTGGTCTTGCCCGCGCCCAAAAGACCCGACAACAACACGATGTCCCCACTTCGCAGTACGCGCGCGAAACCAATGCCCGCCGCCTGCGTGTCGCCATCGAGCGCGCATCGTCGCTGCCACGTCACGGGTCGAGAAGCTTCTTGAGGACCGCCAGGTCGCGTCGCATCACGTCGACCACGCTAGGCCCGCCGCGCAACGCGGCCGCCGGATGATACGTCGCCAGGGCCTGCACTGTTCCAAGCGTCACGACGCGACCGTGCGTGGCACCAATGCCCTCGGTAAAACCCAACACCGCGCGTGCCGCGGTATTACCGAGTGCGAGGAGGAATCTGGCGCGAGAGACTCGAAGCTGCTCCTCGAGCCACGGCTGGCACGTGGCGATCTCACTCGGACGCGGCGTTCGATTCGCGGGAGGACGACATTTGACGACGTTGGTCACGAAGCACTGCTCGCGGGTCATGTCGAGTTCTTCGAGCACCAATTGGAACAACAAGCGTCCGCTTCGACCAATGAACGCCTCGCCACCTTCGTCCTCGGTTTTGCCGGGTGCTTCACCCACGATCGTGAGCATGCTCTCGAGCGAACCGCTGCCCACGACGACGCGCTGGCGCGTCAACGAGAGTGCGCACTTCGTGCAAGTGGGTAGCTCAGCGAGGTCGATCACGTCGGTCCACCACGTCAGTCAACGAGAACACGCGCCACGCGAGCACTGAGCGCGCACAGTATCTCCCAGGAGATCGTCTGAGCACGCGTCGCCCACTCGTCGGCGCTGATGCACTCGTCGCCCTGGGCGCCGAGCAACACGACGTCGTCGCCCACCGCGACCTCGTCATCGCCCACGTCCACGACGATCTGGTCCATCGTGACCACGCCCGCGAGAGGGTAACGTCGCCCCCCGATCAAAACCTGCGCGTCGGCGTCGAAGAGCCCACCCGCGAAACCGTCGGCGTAACCGAGGGGCACCGTCACGACGTTCGCGTCGCGAACAAGCGCGCGCCGACGTCCGTAACTCGGGCGTTCGCCCGCCTTCACGCGCCGCGTCGCGACGACCTTCGCGCGCAACGTGAGCGCGGGCGTCAACGAGATCCCATGTTCGGCGAGCACGTCACCGAGCCACGCCCCGGGTAGGTAACCGTAGAGCGCGAGACCGACGCGAGCAAGGTCGCGTCGCGCGTCGGGGTAACCCAGCGCGCCCGCGCTATTGGCGAGATGCACCACGCGAGGACGACGCGCGTCGTCAAGATCGGCGAGCACCTCGTCAAACGTATCTATCTGATGGCGCGTGAACCGTCGATCCTCGTCACGGTCGCCGTCCGCCACGCTCAGGTGCGTATAGATACCTTCAACGTCAAGCTCGTCACACGCGAGCAGAACGTCGAGCACGTCGCTCACCTCAACAGGCGCGACGCCCATGCGGTGCATTCCGGTGTCGACTTTCAAGTGCACCGGGTGCACACCCCCGAGACGTTCGGCGGCGTGCGCGAGGGCGAGCGCGCCCTCGAGAGAACCAACGGTCAAGGTCAGCGACTGGGTCATCGCGTCATTAAGCGACGCCGAAGGGATCTCCGCGAGCAACAAGATCGGTGCGTTCACGCCCGCCTCACGAAGTTCTCTTCCCTCCTGCACGGTCGCCACCGCGAGACTCGTCGCGCCCGCGTCAAGGATGGTGCGCGCGACGATCACCGCACCGTGGCCGTAGCCGTTGGCCTTGACGACTCCGCAGAGTGAAGTGGTACCCAACACCGAGGTGAGCGCGCGCACGTTCGCGCCAAGCGCGCTCGCCGAGATCTCAGCCCACGCCCGACCCATACTGGAAGCGCTCATTAGCCGCGCTCGTCAAGTCCCACCACGAAGGCCGCCGCGGTTTGTGCCGTGTGGGTCATTGACACGTGCATCGCGCGAACGCCACGGTCGCGAGCGAGCGCGAGGGCATTGCCGTGCAGCTGCACGCTCGGCGCACCGTCGGGCGAGCGATGGATCTCGATACTGTGCCACGTCGTGCCACCAATGCCGACACGCAAGGTCTTGAGCACGGCCTCTTTGGCGGCGAAGCGTGCGGCGAGACGCTCGGGCGACTTCTTCGCGTCGTCTTGTTCTTGATCGGTGAAGAGCCGACCCACCAGACGGGGGTGGCGCGTCATTGCGAGGGCGAAGCGCGGCACGTCCACGACGTCCACTCCCACGCCAACCGTTGCCACTACTCGACCGTCACCGTCTTGGCGAGGTTGCGAGGCCGGTCGACGTTGCGTCCGAGCCCACTCGCCATGTAATACGCGAACAGTTGTAAGGGAACGACGTCAACCATTGGGGTGAACATCGGCTCAGTCGCGGGCACGCGCAGCACGAAGTCGGCGACCGCCTCGATGGACTCGTCGTCGTCGGTCGCGACCGCGACCACGGTGGCGCCGCGCGCTTTCACCTCGGCGAGGTTCGAGAGCATCTTCTCGTGCATCGCGGGGTCGGTCGCGACCGCCACCACCACCACGCCCGGCTCGATCAGCGCGAGCGGTCCGTGCTTGAGTTCGCCCGCCGGATAACCCTCGGCGTGCAAATAGGTCAGTTCCTTCAGTTTGAGCGCGCCCTCCATGGCGGTCGGAAAACCCACGTGGCGTCCGAGGAAGAAGAAGTCGTGACTACCCATCAGTTGCTTGGCGACGTCCTTGACGAGATCGCGCCGTTCGAGCGCCGTGGCGACCTGGCCACTTACCGCGTGAAGACCTAAGTAGAGCGCGTCGATCTCCTCGGGGGGCAAGGTACCTCGGATCTGGGCCAGACGAAGTGCGAGGAGTTCCAACGCGGCGACTTGGGCGACGAAGGCCTTGGTCGAAGCGACTGAGACCTCGAGGCCCGCGCGGGTGTAGATGACCGCGTCAGCCTCTCGAGCGAGCGACGAGTCGACGATGTTTGACACCGCGACGACCCGCGCGCCACGGCGCTGGGCTTCGCGGGTCGCTTGGATCGTGTCGATCGTCTCGCCACTCTGCGAGACGCCAATGACCAGCGTGCCGATTTCGACAATGGGATCGCGGTAGCGGTACTCGCTGGAGATATCGACCTCGACGCTGAGCCGTGCCCAGCGCTCAATGGCGTACTTCGCCACGAGTGAGGCGTGGTGTGAGGTACCCGCGGCGACGAGTACCACGCGCTTGACGTTTCGTAACTCCTCGTCACTCACGCGAAGCTCGTCAAAGGAGATGCTTCCATCACGCCGACGCCGATCGAGCAGCGTGGCGTGAATCGCCACGGGTTGCTCGTTGATCTCCTTGGTCATGAA
>PKZI01000242.1 GCA_003133005.1 Acidimicrobiaceae bacterium
CGACGACGACCACGACCCTGTCGCGAGCAACCACCACGACGTCGATAGATCCGGGTCTACTTCCCCAGACGCCGACCGAACCCTCGCTCGCGACGCAGCCCGGGAGTGCTCTTTACGCCATGATGAGCGATTTGTGGACCGATATTTTGGAAAACAAGCCCGGCCAAGCGGACAAGATGATGTTCCCTGAGGCCGCGTACGAGAAGATCAAGGCAATTCCGTATCCCGCGAGCGACTACGTCAATCGACTGCTGTATCTGTTCAACCTCGATATTTCCGCCTACCGTAGTTTCCTCAAGGCTCCGGGCACGCCGGTGCTTGTTCGAGTGGCGACAAGTCCAGTCGACGCGCAATGGATTCCCGAGGGAGCGTGCTACAACAAAATTGGCTATTGGCACTTGCCTGGCGTTCGCTTCGTTTACCGCTACGGACCTACCGTCGACTCGGTGGGTGTGCTGTCGATGATCTCGTGGCGAGGCAAGTGGTACTTCATCCACTTGGGTCAGTACACCGCGACGGGAGACGTTGGACAGATTTATGACTTCGCTCACGGCGTGGGCACACCCGGTCCTCCGGGGAGTTGTTAAGTCCCGCCGGGCGTTCATTCGAGCGGTAAGTTTCTGCTGTGAGCGGGGGATCCTCAAACAATCCGGTGGTCATCATCACCGGAGCCGGTTCTGGTATCGGTGCCGCTACCGCTCGACGCTTCGCGTCGCACGGCTACGGCGTCGTTCTTGTGGGGCGTCGTCAAGGACTTCTTGACGACGTGCGAAGCGACATCGTCGAAGGCGGCGGGTCCGCGTTGGTAGTGACAGTCGACCTTGCGAGTGATGAAAGTGCGGAAGAAGTGGTCGCTCGCACGACGTCTGCCTACGGTCGAATCGACGTGCTCGTGAATAACGCCGCCTACATCCAAACGGGAGTCCTCGACGACGTAACGCCCGAATTGGTGGATCGTCATTTCGACGTCAACGTTCGTGCGCCGCTGCTCTTAACCCAAGCATGTCTCGCCCATCTTCGACGCTCCCCCGAGGCGTCGGTTGTCAATGTGGGCTCGTCGCTCGGCTCAATCGTGATGCCCGGCACCATGCTCTACGGTTCGACGAAGGCGGCGCTTGAATATCTAACGCGGGCGTGGGCCTACCAACTCGCGAGTGACCGAATTCGCGTGAACTGTATTGCGCCGGGCGTCATTGACACGCCTATTCATGCAACGTACAGCGACAACCTCGAAAAGACCTACGCGGACCTCGCGCGACGTGTGCCAATGGGCCGTATGGGGACGCCCGAAGAGGTGGCCGAATGGATCTGGATCGTCGCGTCGCCACCGACCTCGTGGTCGACGGGGAATATCATCCACGTTGACGGTGGCCACGTGCTGGGGATTCCCGAGGCCGCTGGCGGATAGTTCTACCGCGCGGCGCTCGGCCGAGCGAGTCCACCGGAAACTTTTAGTGCTTCGAGCGGATGTTGAACTGCGCCCCCGCGGGGTCTTCGAGCCGCGCGAGGATTCCGTAAGGAGTGTCGTTAGGACCTTGAACGAGTTTTCCCCCGAGCGATTCGGCCCGTTTGACGGTCCCTTCCACGTCCTCGACGTCCCAGTAAACCGCCCAGAAATCAGGTGAGCCTTCGGGGAGAAACGACGACGCGTCCATGATCCCCGCGAGTTCGCCTTCGCCACTCGGATTCATCATGGTGCTGTAGCGAAATTCGTCAGTGTCACTCATGGCGTGTATTTCCCATTGGAAAACTTTCGAATAGAACGCCACGGCACCCGCAAAGTCTCGGGTGTAGAGCTCGAACCAACTCGGTGCTCCAGGCTCGTCGAGCACCGTGAAGCCAGGGAATGTCCCCGCTTGCCAAGCACCGAGAGTGGCGCCACTCGGATCATTGAAGACGAACTGAGAGCCCAGGTCCGCGACTGGCATCACCGGTGCGTGAATCTGTCCACCGTGTTCAACCGTCGCGCGCGCGGTCTCGGCGATGTCGGGGGTGTCGAGATAGATCTTCCAGGTGTTGTTGGCCTGGAGGTCGCCCATATCGCCTGATCCACCGGCGATGGGAACGCCGTCGCGGGTGAACATGAAGTAACCACCGAATTCCGGGCTCGGTTCGAGTGCTTCCCAAGAAAAGAGTTCGCTATAGAACGCCCGACTTCCGTCGACGTCCGAGGTCCAAAGATCGACCCAACAGGGTGATCCGTGCGGTGCTTTGATACGTGTTGACATAATGCCCCCTTAGGCAGTCATTCTCGCACCGCGCATGGGCGGCGTCCAGTGGCATGGAGTAATTGGTGGGAATTTTTAGACGCTGCCGGTCGTTCGTTTTTCGTCACACATTCGGTAGTTTTAATTATGACCATCGTGACTGTGTTTCGAAGTCGACTTCGTGAGGGTGTCGAGAGCGATTATGAGAAGGTTGCACTCGAGATGAGCGCGGCGGTTTCAAGAGTGGACGGATTCATTGACCAGCGTTTCTACGTGGCCGACGACGGCGAGCGTGTCACGATTGTGCGATTTCGCGACGCGGAGAGCCAACGTCGCTGGGCACAGCATTCGGGACATCGCGAGGCGCAGCGTCGGGGTCGCGAGGAGTTCTACTCGTGGTACGACCTGTCGGTGAGCGAAGAAGTTTCTGGACACGACTTTAATTCGAGTGACGCAACGTGACACAACGAACGACCAATCTGGTTTCACTGGCGAGCGAAGTTCGGCGAGCGTCGCTGCAACGTTTCCGCGCCACGTTCCGACGAGGAAGAGCGTGATGCAGTTACGCCGTGAGGGATACGAGCTCATTGATGACACGAGCCGGATGTCCTTTGACACGGTTTTTCGCAGGCTGCACGAAGAGGCGTACTGGTCCGCTGGCCGAGAGAGAAGCGTGATCGAGAGATCCTGGCGGAATTCTTCGCCTTACGCCATCCTCACGGAGGATGGCACCACGATTGGTTTCGCGAGGGTCGTCACTGACGAGGCCACCTTCGCGTGGATTGCCGACGTATTTATAGAGAGTACGCACCGAGGGTTGTTTCTGGGCACGTGGATGATGGGCGCGCTCGTTGAACACTGGCGAGCGCGTGGCGTCCCCCGATTACTCCTCGTTACCCGTGATGCACACGAGGTCTACCAGAAGGTCGGTTTCGCTCCACTCGCGCACCCCAATCGATTCATGGAGATCGACACTCGGGGGAAATTTTGACGTTGGGAGGGCGCCAAACAGGGACACATCGTTTATTCGACGAATCGCGTGGTTACTGATTCAATAAAATACCTGATCAAACGGTTGGTTAAAATTATTCGACATAAGCCTTGACAATAGACTGATAACGATATATCGTTATCAGTATGAAACTATCGAAAGGATACGGTATGGATTACCGAAACTCGAATCAATCCCCACGGGGGCGTCGTCGCTTCCCCGATTCACGCGAAGCTGACAACAACGACCCCTGGTTTGCCCGAGGGCCACGCCGTGGCGAAGGCCACGGTCACCACGACAGCCACCACGAAGACACGTCGCGCCGAGGCGGACGAAGTCGTCGCGGCGACGTGCGTATCGCGGTTCTCTCTCTTCTGGCCGAGCGTCCCATGCACGGCTACGAAATGATGCAAGAACTGAGTGAGCGGACCAAGGGAATTTGGCGACCAAGTCCCGGATCGCTGTACCCGGCACTACAACTCCTCGAAGACCAAGGCATGGTCACTTCATCAACGTCAGAAGGTCGCCGTCAGTTCACACTGAGCGACAAAGGACGCGAGGAACTCGGCAGCCAGCCGAGGAAGTTTGCGCCGTGGGAGACCATGGTGCGAGGCGCGAATCAAGACGACTTCGCCTTGCGCGTCGCGTTGCGTCAAGTCTCCATTGCAGTGAGTCAGGTTGCCGAGGCTGGCACGCCTGACCAAAAAGCTCGTGCCGAACGACTCGTGCACGAGTTGCGCCGACAGATTTACTTACTGCTGGCCGAGAACACCGAGACGACCGAGGCACCCACCGCCTAACACGCGTCAGCGTCGTGTTCGCGCGGGGACGATCCCCGGAAACTTCACCGACCAAGCCCCACGTCACATCAACCGTGTCGTGGGGCTTGGTCGCGTAAGGACGCGAACTACGACGTGAACGTCACTTCGCGTCGGAGACTTCGTCTAGTGCTCAAGATTCGAAAGTAAGCGACTTCGAATTTGCCCGAGCGATTCGACATTCGACGTTGTTCCGTCGCGAAAGACCACACGTAATAAGTCACCAGGAATGGTGTCGCTGCTCGAGAGTCCGTCAATGACGCGAAGATCATCGCCGTCGTGAGTGACCGCGACACGTCCCCGCAAGGATCGTTTCATGTGTCCGACGTCCGTACGTGGATCCTTGAAGATTGCCTTTTCTCGCCCGTTTATTGTTACCGCCGTCGACTTGAACGCGTGACCAAAGGTGTCGCGATTGGTTCGTTGGTAGGTATGCGAACCTATTCCAAACACCACGTTGGTGCTGGCGAATCCTTTTTCCTCGAGTCGATCAAGGATTCGGGTCGCGATGGGCAGACTGATCTTGTCGCCGTAGATGACGCCCACGTGTGAATCGAGCACTCGGTAGCCCTTGTCCGTCACCGAACCGCCAAATATATTCCACAGCGCTTCGACCACGCCGAGGTCCGCGAGTGAGTCGTCGTGCGATTCGCGTCCCGTGATGATCTCGACCGGATCGCCGGAGTCCGGTCGAATGACGACACGCCCGTCGCGAGCGAGGATCTTCTCCTTCAATCGGGGAAGAAACTCGCCAACGACTCGCCATAGGTCCCACGTGTCCGAAACGATAGAGATAAACCCAGTGGGGTAGAGCTCGGTGAGCAGACGCTCAAAGGTGGCCAGCTCATCGTCGGGCCCCTCGTTTCCGTAGGCGGACATCACACTGTGCTCGGTTGCCGGAATCGAGGCACCGACGAGTTCGACGCCGCTGTCGGCGCCGTAGTACTTCTCAAGAAACAGAATTGCGGGGATCGTGTCGGTCCCGTGAAACGACACGAGGTGGCCGGCCCCCGATGAAGCCGCCGCCTCAACGCTGCTCATGCCGCGAAAAGAAAAGTCGTGTCCTTGGAAAAGCNNAGAAAAGTCGTGTCCCTGGAAAGGCACGGCGTGAGGGTCAGCGCCAGTTTGGCGGGCGAAGCGCTCAAAAAGCTTGCGATACTCGAAGGCGAGCGTCGCGCTCGTTGAGGGTAACCACGATTCTGCGCTGAACAGGGTCTCGACGAAATTTGTAAGCCAGAAAAAATCAGGGCGCGTGTTAACGAAGGTCACTGACGGTACTCGAAGTGGGCTCAACGTACCCTCGGGCAACGCGCGAACCTCGAGGGGAAGAAAACCTAACTCCCACAAAGATTCGAGATGATCGGTGGCGGGTTCCTCGATGCCAAGGGTGTTGTGGATCAGACGAGAATATTGTTCGACAATCTCTAATCGTGGACGGTCGAAGAAGTTGGTTTGAAAGTATTCAACGAAATAGCGCTGGATGAACGCCTGGACGCCGAAGACCACGACGTGATCAATACCTTCGATCTCGCTCTCACGTGCGGTCCACGTGCTGTACACCGTGCTCGTCGCGGGTGGGTACTGGTGGCGGTGGCTGATTTTGTAGAAGTCGGTGAGCAGTGACGGTGAATAGTTCATGGAACGTTCCCGCCGCGTTGGACTAAGTTTTTTTTCAATCGAGACCTGAGAGTCGTCGAATTGGACGCGCGAGCGCAGAGATATCGTCGTCGCCGTGACCTTCCGCAATGATGCCGTCTTCAAATGTGGTGGCGAGTGCAGTGATCGGGAGCACCGCGCCAACCTCGCGTGCCAACGCCAAACCAATGTCGAGATCCTTGCGGTGCAGACTGATTCTGAAACCCAAGGGATAATCGTTCGCAATCATTTGCGCGCTGCGATTTTGTAGAACCCACGACCCCGCGGCACCTGCGACGAGCGCGTCCACGACTTTTTGTGCATCCAGTCCCGCCTTCAGCGCGAGTGCGATTCCTTCCGCGACGCCCAAATACGTTCCCGCGAGGATGATCTGATTTATTGCTTTGGCCCACTGACCAGCGCCGTGAGGTCCGAGGTGACTCACCGTGGCGCCAACGCACGAAAGGACGGGGTGTGCACGATCGAAATCATCGGCATCGCCACCGACCATGATTGTGAGAGTCGCTAGTCGTGCGCCTTCTGAGCCGCCCGACACCGGCGCATCGAGCATTCCTACTCCGAACTCGTGCAGTCGGTCAGCGAAGTCGCGAGTTGCGACGGGACTTATTGTTGAACAGTCGATGACGAGCACGCCTTCGGACGCGCCTTGTGCGACGCCGTTCTCGCCGAAAAGCACCTCTTCGACTTGAGGAGAGTCGGTTACGCAGAGAAAGACGATGTCACTCGAAGACGCCAGCTCGGCTGGACTCGCGGCATCTTTAGCTCCGCTCGCGATCAGTTCGTTCGCGCGCCCCGGTGTGCGATTCCAGACCGTGAGTGGGTAGCCGGCGCCGACGAGATTCGCCGCCATGAACGAACCCATCGTGCCTAGTCCCACGAAACCAATCCGCTCCGTTCGTGGCGGCGACTCAAGGTTCATTGGTTGGTACCGATTGCGTCCGAGAGACGACCATGACCGTTGTGCGCATTATCCATGAACGTTCACTCTATTGAGCGGCGCGGTCGAGGGGTACTTCTTGGTCGTGCGCACGAATGACGCACCCAGCAGCGGTCGATTAAGGTCGTCGCTCGTTGGACGCCGTCAAAGTATGGCTACGTGCGGGAAGCCAGCTCGCCGTGCGACCCTCGCCCGCAACAGCGCGCACATTACTAGAGTTCAAAGCTTCGCCGCAGTGGCTGCACACAAGAGTGGCGACGGTCTGGTGCTGGCAGTCGGTGTGCACCAAATTGAGCGGCGCACCGTGGGGGGCGGCGTACGTATCGCCCCACTGGCGCATGGCGTTGAGCACCGGCCACAGGTCGCGACCCTTGGCACTCAGGGTGTAGTCGTAACGTACCGGGTGCTCGCTATAGGGGGCTCGTTCCAAGACACCAGCATTCACGAGACTCTCGAGGCGTTGCTGGAGCACGTTTCGCGAGATGCCCAACCGGCGTTGAAACGTGTCGAATCGCTTCACACCGAGGAACGCGTCACGCACGATCAGCATCGTCCACCACTCGCCGATGATTTCGAGGCACTGCGCCACGGAACAGTCCATATCGCTAAAACTCTTTCGTTCCATGTCTTCATCATAGTGAGTTGCATCATGATATTTACAATGTTAAGGTAAGTTTTATGAAAGAACTTACGGTCCGACCGGATGCCGATAATGACGCGTCGCGGCGTCGAACNNGTCGCGTTCCCCGCACTGGAGCGGAACTTTTCTCACGACACGACCGCGACGCTCGCCTGGGTCCTCACGGCGTACTCCATTGCCTTTGGATCGTTGCTCGTCATAGCGGGACGCACTGCAGATCGCGTTGGTGCGCGTCGTGTTTTCTACGTTGGCTTGGGCGTCTTCAGTCTTGGATCGGCTCTTTGCGCTCTGTCGCCTTCGGTGGCCTTCTTGATCGCTGGACGAATTGTGCAAGGTTCCGGCGCTGCGGCGATGTTGCCCGCTTCGCTGAGTCTCTTGCTCGCGGCGTATCCGAACTCTCGGCGCACGCAGATGGTGTCGTTGTGGGGAGGAATTGGTGCGCTCGCTGTAGCGACGGGTCCCACCTTAGGCGCCGCCCTCGTTACGGCCGGGGGATGGCGATGGGTGTTTCTCGTGAATCTCCCCGTCGGCGCGCTGGCCTACTTTCTAGGTCGACGTGTTCTCGTCGAAGGAAGTCGTAATACCCACCACCTTTCGCCCGATTATCTTGGCGCAGTTCTCGCGAGCGGTGCGCTCGCGACCCTCGTACTCGCCATCACGCAAGGACCACATTGGGGATGGTCGAGTGTGAAGGTGGTTACTTCACTTGTGATCTCAGTCGTCCTCTTTGCCCTTTTTGTGCGACGTTGTGCGCGCCACCCCGAACCGGTACTCGACTTGACCCTCTTTCGGGCGCGCACGTTCAGCGTGGCGAACGTGGCGACGCTTCTGTATGCGATGGGCTTTTTCGCGATGTTGCTGGGCAACATTTTGTTTCTTACGAGCGTGTGGCATTACCGCATCATCTTGGCGGGTCTCGCGGTGACGCCTGGACCCGTGGTCGTTGCGTGCGTCGCAGGTCCCGCGGGTCGCTTGGCGTCACGAATTGGATTCCGTCGGGTGCTCCTCGCGGGTGCGTCAATCTTCACACTCGGTTTGCTCTGGTACGCGCTGCGTGTTGGAGCGACGCCTGACTATCTCACGGGTTGGCTTCCCGCAACGTTGTTGGGTGGCCTCGGTATCGGCCTGACGTTTCCAGTATTGGGGGCGAGTGCTGTGAGCAGTTTGCGTGCTGATCGCTACGCCGTTGGAAGTGCGGTCAATCAGACCGCCCGACAGATCGGTGGTGCCATTGGCATTGCCTTACTAGTGGTGTTGGTGGGCGTACCGCAGACCACGCACGAAGCACTCGCCAACTTTCATCATCTGTGGTTCTTTTGTGCCTCGATGGCTGCGGCCTCGGGTGTCACGTGTCTTTTTCTGTCGCCCAACGCGAAGTCGTCGTAGCCAAAGGACAACGCCATTCATATTGACGTATGGGTACGATGTGGGGACTTGTAGTTCTAGAGACCGACGAGCGATTTTGCCAGTTCCTCGGCTGCCTCGTTTGCGGTCGTTTGGAACCTGATCTTCTCGGGGGGTGCGGGTCGACTGATGTAGTAGCCCTGGGCCAAGTCGCAGCCGAGCCCGCTCAAAATTTCGAGGGTGCCGATATCTTCAATCCCTTCGGCGACGACGCGCAGTCCCATTTCGTGACCGAGGTTGATGGTGGCTCGGACAATTTCGAGATTCCGGTCGTTTTCACTGCTCGCGAGTGAGGAAATGAATGTGCTGTCCAACTTCAGCTCACCGACGTCAAGGTTTTGCAAGTAGGTCAGGGACGTGAATCCCGCGCCGAAGTCGTCGATGGATACGAGGACGCCCATGTCGCGAAGCTGGCTGATTACTTCTTGTGAACGCTCAAAGTCCGAGACGATCGTGGTCTCGGTGATTTCGACCACGAAGTACTGCGCGGGAAGACCAAAAAACGTGAGCAACTCCTTGACGTGATCCACGAAGCCGAATTGCAGCAACTCGGTAGTCGCTACGTTGATCGAGACCGCAATCTTTTTCCCTTCTCGGTGCCACTGCGCGCACTGGGAGATCGCTTCTTTCATGACCCACGTCGTGAGCGTCCACATGAGTCCCGCCTTTTCGGCGAGGGGCAGGAACTTCATTGGTGGGATCAAGCCGAGGTTCGGGTGAGGCCATCTGATGAGAGCCTCGACCGCGACGATCTCACCGGTTCGAAGATCAAGTTGCGGTTGGTAGTGCAATATCAGTGTGCCGTCGGTGACCGCTACACGGAGCGAATCGATCAACGTCATTTGATCCTCGTCGCCATCGAATTTCTGCTCGTAGAAAAGAATCGGCACATTGCCCAACTTTGCGCGATACATCGCGACATCCGCGCACCACATCACGTCAAGGGCGTTGTTCGCGTCAGTCGGCACGAGGGCAATTCCCACGCTCGCCCCCACCCGTGCATTGATCTTGTTCAGAGTGAAGGGCTTCGAAATCTCTTCGATTAAACGCCTCGATACGCTCTCCGCTCGCGCCGCGTCGGCGTCCATCAGGATTATCGCGAACTCGTCGCCACCCATGCGTGCGGCGACGCCCGCACCGTCAACTGCGGCGCTAATGCGTGGACCCAGCTGTCGCAGTAATTCGTCACCGGCGGGGTGCCCATAGGAGTCGTTGACCTCCTTGAAGTGATTGAGGTCCACGAAGAGGAAGGCCATATTGCGCGGATTTCTTGGGTTTTCCTTCTGTTCGATGAAAAAGAGTTCGAGGATCTCAGTAAGTCGGCGTCGGTTCCCGAGCCCCGTGAGTTCGTCGGTGTTCGCTTGAAGGTGACGCTCTTCAGTTATCAACCGCAGACGACGCGCGGATATGGTCAAACGCGCGACAAGAACAAGAATCGTTCCCACCGCGAGTCCAATCGCGACGTGGCTGGTCTGGGTCAAGGTGCCGCGAACGAGGACGCCCAGACTCGCCGTGCTCGAGATCCCCATCAATATGAAGCCGTGTAATCGAGGTCGCTTCATTGGGTTCGTAAATCTCGCGGGGACCCAGACCGAGAGCGACATCAAGAGAATTGCCAGCGGCCACGCGAAGGCGTTGATGTCGGTTGCGATGACCGAGTTTTGACCCGCGGTTTGTACAAGGTTGAAGGTGTCACCGACCACGATGACGACGAAGCCCGACGCCAAAAGGAACCATTGACGCGAACCGTGCATAGCCAGCATCGCCGTGCCACCAAAAACGAAGAGCAACAAGAGAAAGTCCCCGATGGGAAACGAAAGGTTCACCGCAGTGGCCAAGGCGCTACCACCAGTGAAGTGGTGAATGCTGTGAAACGCGAATGCCGCACACAGTGCAGCCGCGCCACCTCCCGCCACGATGCCGTCAAGCCAATTGGGTTGATTGCTGCGGTGCAACGCACGCTCGAAAAGCGTCACGCAGGCAACATACGCGAGGGGGTAGAAGAGGAAGTAAAAGGCGTCGGCCACTGAGAGCGTTGGCGCATTGGCACGACCCAATGACTGGACCGTGAGGACAATGTCACCAATCGTCCACATGAGCAAACCAGTGCCGAGAAAAATGGGCACCGACCGACGCGTCGTGGTAAAAAATCCACGGCTGATGCACAGAAGTGATGCCACCAACTCAAAGGCGCATACCAGCCAGCCGTCGAGCCAGGTCCACTGTTCAGAACCGTTGCGAACGGCCAGTGAGATCAAGTACGCGACGAGAAGCATGGCGAGCACGCCGTAGGCGGCTGTGACGATGGTTCGTTGAGTTCGGTTTTTCATCAACAGTTGTTCGTCACGACCTTCTAGTTGGATGGCCATAACTTCATCAAATACTTCAATGTCAGCGAGCTTCTGACCTTCACCGCGAAAGAAGCGGGCCCCCGCCGCGACTGCAGAGCCGGTTACGCGTTCAAGCGACCACGGCCGCCAGACGCCACGATTCAAAGTGCGTGGCGGCGTGAAATCGTCTCGTCGCTTCATTGTCGGTCTCTCATTTCCTCTTTGTGAAAAACTGACGCACTCATTTGAGCGTTGTTCGTTTATCCAGACAGCTCGGTTAAAAACACTTAAGTTTGGATGCCGGACGCGGACGTGGGGAGATGTAGTTGAACTATTTGGATTCAACGAAATGTCTATATATTCGCGCCGCTCGTGAGGTCTTCGCACTCGTGGCATCAAAGTGGAGTCCATCGCCCCAACGTGGACGAGAAAACGACCCTATTTGAAAAAAATATTTTATTTAATTCTCTAAGGCACCCCCGAAAAGTGGGGATTTTCCAAAGAAAACCCCGTTCAACGGCGGTCTTTCACCACGTCTCAATTACGTAAACGTCGATGACGCAAATCCCCAAATCGCGCCTCGGCCACCTCTAGGCGATTCCGCTACCCTCGCGGCAATCGGACCCGATGGACGACCTCAACTCTAAGAAGAGTGGTTCGTGAGGGTGGGCGACTCGGTGGCGATTTCACTCAACTCGAAGCGCCAAAAAACAAGGAATCTGGTTGCGCGATCTGACGAAACCCAAGCGGTAACTAGAGCTCCGAGGCGAAGCCAACGTAACCCGTGACGACGGTTCCATCGTCCAAAGAGTTGTAGATATATATGGCGTCGACGTTCGCCAGTTCGACAGTGCCGAGGAACAACGCGTGGTAATGCGTCTGTCGATAGAGCAAGTCAACGCCGTTGACATAATCGGCTATGCGATCATCTTGAAAATGAACGAAGCGGTTCCATTGGTTCTGCGCATCGCAAACCAACGATTGATCATTGGCTTCATTGATGTATTGCGCGAACTCGCCGGCACCATGTCTCCATGGTGCCGGCGAGTTCAGTTCGCGAGAATCAGCCAAGGCTGACCTCATCGCTTGGTGTAACTAACTTACAAATATGGTCACGCGACGGTCTGCGGCGCGCGCCGAATCCGACAAACCAACTTCAACGAAGGAGGTGGCACCCTTCGAAGCAGTCGAGGTGGCCGAGCTGGAATAGCCCAACGCGCTCAAGTCGCTTCGAAGTTGCATCTCTACGCTCTTGGCACGGCGTGCGCCGAGGGCCAAGTTGTAAGTCGCGGTGTCCAACGGGTCCGTGTAGCCGAGCAAACTCGTGTGCGTGAGTTTGTGCGCGACGATGAAGACGGCCACGTTGTGGATGGTGACCATGTCAGTTGACGTCAGTGAGGAAAGATTCTCACCGAAGTGCACGATGTAATTCTTCTTCAGCGGCAGCACGGCGGCGGGGGTCACGACGACGGGAGGCACGGTGGGCGTAGTAACGGGCACGACCGTGGCGGCGGGTGTGGTTGTTACAGGTGCGACCACGGGCGGCGTTACGACTGGGGCTGTCTGTGCAATCTCGACCACGTTCGCGGCGTTGAAGTCCGTCACCCATACGTTGGTGCCGTCAAAGGCGGCGGCCCAAGGTACGGAACCGCTACCGAGGGACACAGTGTTTTCAATCGTGTCGGTGCTCGCGGAGATCTCTTGCACTTGGCCGAGACCAGATTCGGCGACCCAGACGTTGGTGCCGTCAGAAACGATTCCCTGCGCAAGTGAACCGGCGGGCAGCGCAATGGTGTCAACCACCACGCCGTTGCTCACCTGAATCTTCGCGATGGCGTCTTGACACTTGAGGGTCACCCAGGCGTAGTCGCCCACGACCGAGATGTCAAAGGGCTGTGAACCCGAAACGGAACCAGCGACATAGGCGTTACCAACCGGAATGGACTTCACGAGTAAACCCGTCGTTCCGCTTATAACGCTGACCGTGTCGTTCCACTGGGTAACGCCGGTCGTCGCGCAGTCGTTGTTGTCACCGTTGAAGGCCAAACCCGGGTTCGCGACCCAAGCGTTGCCGGTCGTGCTGTCAACGCTGACCCCGCGTGGGTAGTTGAGGTCACCCGTGAGTGCCGTGGTCGTGTTGACGACGAGGCCGGTGGCTGCATCAATGTTCACCAAGGTCTGACCTGCTTGGGTCGTCACGAACACCGTGTTGCCGGAATACGTGATGTCGCTTGGCTCAGGGTCGGTCGGTGTGGTCACCAGCACCAAACCGGTCGAAGGCACAACACCGGGTGCAAAGGCGTTCACTGCGGCGATGTTGAATTCTTCGACTTCGGCGCCGTTGAAGTTCGTTACCCAGACGTTCGTGCCGTCAGAGGCGATTCCCGAAGGCGAGAATGAAGGATCGGTGGCGGTGAAGTTAATCGTGTGTTCCACAGCGCCCGTTGACTGGAGGATCTGTGTCACGGTGCCGTCGGCGAGGTTCGCCACCCATATGTACGTGCCGTCAGCAAAGAGCTGCTGGTCGAGATTCCCCGTAGGGGTCGTGTCGACAATGGTAGGCGTAGTGATCGGCGTTGGCGACTGCACGGTAAGTGCGAATGCCCACGTTCCAGAGTCGGTGTTGGTGTCGGTCACCGTACCGTTGATGTCGTAGGTTCCGGTTGCGAGTGCGCCGGTCGTCGTAATGACGCCCGAAGGACTAACCGCCAACGACGCGCTTACGGGAAGCGACTGCACGTAGGTGAAGGTTGGCGACCCTGTGTAGCCCGAGGCGACAAGCGGGGTAGTAAAAGTTGCCGAACTGGCTGGTGCGACAGTGGCTGATGTCGGCGTAACCGTCAGCGTTACTGAAGCGCCCGCTGTCAAGGCGAGAGAACTGAAGAGCAGCGCTGAAGTTATGGCAACGGCTCCAAAGAGCTTCAGCGTCACGTTCGTTCTTTTGAACGTTTGAAAATTCATGGTCGGTCCTCTTTCTGAATCATTTGGTCATTTCGTCAACATGGGTTGATGAATGCCAGAGGATTTAGAGCGAGGTCCCGACTACGAATCTCCCGTGGTATTTTGACCCTATAGGGACGCGTCACGAACTCAATCAAAGGTTCTCGAGAAGCGTTGCGTGGGGGGCATCGAAAGGTGTCTTCAGATGAGAACTTCGGTGATTACTTATTTGGTTCACCAACTCGACGGGTGCAGTGAACGTGACCGTCCAGGAGCATATAAAGTGGATTAGTTCCTCCATTTAACTGGCACTGGAGAACAGGATTCAGATTGCAGAATCTGCGCCCGAATTTGTCGAAGATTTCGAGAAATACGTGACGAAGGAGTTGTTCATGGAAATTGGCGTGTTCACATTCGCGGACGTAAGTCCTAATAAAGACGGAATTCAAGCCGCGCAACGGCTCCCAGAGTTGGTCGAGGAAATCGCACTCGCGGACGAGGTAGGACTCGACGTGTTTGGGATAGGCGAGCACCATCGACCCGACTTCGCGGCGCCCGCACCTCCCGTGCTCCTTGCGGCGGCGGCAAGTCGAACATCGAATATCCGGCTCACGAGCGCTGTGACAGTGCTCGGTACCGAAGATCCCCTTCGAACAATGGAACAGTTCGCGATGCTCGATGACCTCTCCGCCGGTCGCGCAGAAATCATGGTGGGACGCGGGGCCTTTGGTGAAACGTTCGACCTCTTCGGCTTTGACATCAATGATTACGATCAACTTTTCGCTGAGAAGCTCGATTTACTTTTGGCGCTGCGAGAAGGCGAGCCCGTCACCTGGCGTGGCCACTATCGAAGTCCGCTGGAGAACGTTCGTGTCTATCCGCCGTCGGTGCAACAACCAATCCCGGTATGGCTCGCCATTGGTGGAAGTCCGGCGTCATTCGTGCGCGCGGGTCGGCTCGGGTTACCTCTCGCGGTCGGCATCATTGGTGGATCGCCGTCGCGTTTTGTTCCGGCGGTTCACCGGTACCGCGATGTCCTTGAAACGAGTGGACACCCGACGCAACCCGTGGCGTTGACCTTCCATGGTTTTGTGGCGGGAACTTCGCAGGCAGCGGCCAACGCCTATTATCCCGGCGACGCCGAGGTGATGAATCGAATTGGTCGTGAGCGCGGATTCCCGTTCATGTCGCGCGGTGACTTCGATTTGAAGACCGCCCCGGACGGTCCTTATATCGTCGGTTCACCCAGTCAGGTCGTCGAAAAGATACTTTCTCTTTACGAAGCGTTCGGCCACCAAAGGACGATGCTGCAGATGGCGATCGGCAGCGTTGGTCACGCGGACATCATGAGGGCCATTGAACTCCTTGGAACTGAAGTTGCCCCCGAGGTGCGCCGTGAGGTCTCCAGTCGAAAAGGTGTACTCGCTTTCTAACGCGAATCGTCTCCTACTGCTTGTTGTCTAGAGCGGCTCGCCTCCGAGGAGAAGAGTCACGTCGATATTGCCGCGCGTTGCGTTTGAATAAGGGCACACTTTGTGCGCATCCTCAATAAGTGTGACGGCGAGCGCTCGATCGCTGACGGAGGGAATCGAGACGTCGAGAATGACGCCCAGTACGAATCCTCCCTCACCGTTCGGAGAGAGGGTGACGTTCGAATCGATTGCAACGTCGCCCGCCTCGACGTGCTGACGGCGCGCGACGTTCATGAGTGCACTCTCGAAACACGCCGCGTAGCCAACGGCGAACAACTCCTCGGGGTTCGTGCCACCTCCGGGACCACCCATCTCGGTAGGAAGACGCAAGTCGACGTCGAGTTGATTGTCGGTCGTGTGCCCGTGACCTTCACGACCTCCGATGACGTGGGCTTGGGCGGTGTAGAGAACTTTTGCCATGATCGTTCCTCCTTGGAGACGAAGGGTCAGTCGACCCTGTTGCAGACTATCGACCCGTGAGTCGCGCAAAACGACGCTAAATCATCGAACTGCGTAATGGAGAACAGTCACGAAAAACGACGAGAGACGGCGAGTTTGGCTGCGCGTTGAATGCGAAAACGCGCCATTCGGTTGAACACCACGTGATGGACAGGACCAAGTAATTTCCAATAGACGTAGCCGTGCACTCCACGTGGGCGAAAGGCCGCGATCTGGTGAAGGACGCCACCACGAACGTGATAGCCCAACCACGCGTCACCCGGAAACCACCCCACACTGCGTAAGACCAATTCACCCGGAGCCGCGTGTTCGATTCGCCACCAATCAACGAGCGCTCCGTTCTCGAGACTGGGCGGTTTCAAGGGGCGTAGGCGTTCGCCCACCAATCTCCCCAGAAGAAGTCGAAGAACCCATATTGGTGCGACGCCGTACCACGTGAGTTTGCCACCAATTTCTTCGAGGTCGCGTCGAAGTGCATTCTCAACCGCCGGGGGAACTGGCGTGCCAACGATAACCGTGTAGACACCATTTACGAGTCCGCTTTCGCGGTGTAGTAAGGAATTCGATACTTCATCATCTTGATGTTGCAGTGCTCTGGTGAGTGCCTCGTCAACGCCCATTGGGGTAACTGAGAATTCGCGGTCAGTCGGTTCGGGATTGACGACTACAACCTCGACACCGAGACTGTCGATGAGTGCTCGGCTCACTGATCGATCGACCGGCGTCACGATGTGAACCCAAAAGGAAGAAAGATACGACGTGAGAAATGGAATATCGAGTATGTAGCGGTTACGCAGGCCTCGGACGCGGGCGTACGAGGCGATCATCTCTCGGTAGGTCGTTACTTCGGCGCCACCAATCTCGTAGACGCCCGAAGCGACACTCATCGACTGTTCTAAATAGTCAAGGAGATCATCGAGTGCGATCGGTTGGAGTCGCGTGCGTACCCAACGAGGACAGACCATGAAGGGGAGGCGCTCGGTCACGTACCGCAGTATTTCGAAAGAAACGCTGCCTGAACCGAAGACCACTGCGGCGCGCAATTCAACAACGTCAACGCCAGCTCGAGCGAGAGCCTCGCCAACTTCGTGGCGGCTGGCGAGATGGGTAGATTTCGGCTCGTTTCCGAGAGCGCCGAGATAGATGATCCGACGAACTCCGGCCGTGGCCGCGGCTCGACCGAACGAAGTGGCGTGCGCTTCGTCGATTTCTCGAAATCCTTCGCCCAACGCCATCGAGTGCACGAGGTAATAGGCCACTTCAACGTCGGCGAGGGCGGCCGTCGTCGCAATCTCGTCGCCGACGTCCACTGACATTACCCTTACGTGGGTCGTCTCGGGTGTCATCGTTCGACTGAAGGCGACTACTTTGTGGTCGTTTTCGATGAGACGCGTGGTTAGTGCGCGCCCGACGAATCCTGACGCACCGGCGATTCCAACTCGCATCGAAGTCCTCTCGGTACGCAAGTCTGTTTTATTTGCGCACGGAGTCTGACCTTAAGTGTCGTCGCTGCGGCAACGTGCATCCTCCTGAGACGAGCTGCGCGGAGACTCGAACGCGGGCGCGAAGTCGCTTTAACGACGGTCGATTAGGAGGTTTGAGGTTGTTGCTGGGTGATGCAGTGCACGCCGCCACCATGAGAAAAGATTGTGCGTCCATCCGCTGACTCAATTTGGCGTCCAGGGTAGAACCGCGTGAGGAGTCCTAGTGCTTCGTCATCGTTTTGATCATTGAACGTACCCACAACAACAAATCCGTTGCCGATGTAGTGATTGATGTACGAATAGTCGGTCCATGTTCCGTCGACTTCGATTGTCGCGGGAGCGGGGACTTCAACTACCTCGAGCGTACGTCCCGAGGCGTCAACGCTGGATCGAAGAAGTTTGATGATTTCTTTCGTGACCGCGTAGTCGGGGTGACCGGTATCTCGTTGACTATGTGCCGCGACGAGACCGGGTTCTATAAAAGTGGCCACGATATCAACGTGCCCCCGAGTGCCAAACTCGTCATAGTCACGTGTGAGTCCGCGCGGTAACCAGATCGCTCGCTGCGTTCCGAGTTGTGCGTGTATTTCTTCCTCGACCTGGGCGCGCGTCCAACCCGGGTTTCGTTGCGGATCGAGTTGCACGGTGTCGGTGAGCAGTACCGTGCCGGCGCCGTCGACGTGTAGTCCACCTCCCTCGTTGGTGAGCGTCGAGTGACGAATCGCGGCGTTGCTCTGTTGTGCAATTTCGCTGGCGAGCCGTGCGTCGTTTTCCCACGAAGCCCACTCTTGGTCGCCCCACCCGTTAAAGATCCAGTCGACTGCGCCAAGTTTGCCGTTGCGTACGGTATTCGTCGGGCCGCTGTCACGAATCCACGCGTCATTGATTGGTCGTTCAATGATCTCCACGTTTCGACCCACGTAGTTTTGCGCCAAGTCGCCCTGGCCGTCACTCGCGACCAACGTGACCGGTTCGTAACGGGCAATTGTGTTCGCGACGTCCGCCCACGCCACCCTCGCGGCCTCGAGTGTCGTCGAGCCCTCATTGCCAAACGTGCTATTTGCGAGAGGGAACGCTACCCACGTGCGCTCGTGAGGTTCCCATTCGGCGGGCATCCGCCAGTCGCTCATGCGCGTACGAATGGTGAGAACATGGTGGACATGCTAACCATCACGAGTATTGGCCGGCCGATCTCACCGGCCCGAGTGAAAGATCCAAACCGCGAACCCTTTCGGATTGGAGCGGTGCAACAACGTTGGCACGCCGATCCAACACAACACGTTGCCGCATTGCACGAAGGTGCTCATATCGCCGCGCAACTTGGAGCGCAACTGGTCTGTTTTCCGGAATTGACGCTCTCGAGTTACTTTGCCGACGTTCAGCCAACCTCGACGCCGTCACTTCTTGCTGAAAGCATCGACGACGGTCCCACACGAGTCTTCGCCACTCAACTTGCTCGCGACATCGATGTACCGGTACACGCATCACTCTACGAACGCGCGAACAGCGAGGACGCCCTCGGTTACAACACCGCGATTGTCGTTGCTCCGGACGGGGCATTGATTTCGCGGACTCGCAAGCTTCACATTCCCAAGACTGCGGGTTACTACGAAGACAAGTACTTTCAGCCCGGACCGTCCGGCCCCGAAAGTTTTCCCATCGTTGACCTTGCTCAAGGCCGATTTGGCTTCCCTACGTGTTGGGATCAGTGGTTTCCTGAACTAGCGCGCGCCTACTCGCTTGCGGGTGCCGAAGTACTTGTCTATCCGACTGCCATCGGAAGCGAACCAGATCATCCTGACTTTGACACCGAGCCACTTTGGCAAAATGTCATCACGGCCAACGGCATCGCCAATGGGACGTTCATGGTCGCGGTCAATCGCTTTGGTTCAGAGGGACTACTCACGTTCTACGGAAGTTCGTTCATTTCTGATCCGTACGGACGCATCCTGGTACAAGCGCCACGCGACGAGCCAGCGGTGCTGGTAGCTGACCTTGACTTGGATCAACGAAATGATTGGCTCACCTTATTTCCCTTTCTCACCACACGACGCCCCGACGCTTATGGAGCGTTGACCTAAGAGTTCGTCAAGAGTAAGAGTGTTGAGCAACTGAAAGTGAATTTCAATCTGCGTCGAACGTTCCTGGAAGTCGGTGCGGGCACCACAAGTTAATGTCAGGGAAGTATGGTCGTACCCACAGTGCCGTTCAAGAGAGCCGGGGCGTCATCGAAGGTTCCAATTACCGCCCTCTTACCCGTGGCCTTGACGAATCGACATGCCGCTTCAACTTTGGGACCCATCGAGCCCGGTGGAAAATTCATTGTGCGCAGTTCTGCGACGGTGACAGTCTTGAGCGGATGCTGTGTCGCTAATCCGAAATCCACGAAAACCGCGGGAACGTCGGTCAATAAAAGTAATACGTCTGCGTGGACGTCGCGTGCGATCAGCGCGATGGCGAGGTCCTTGTCGATGACTGCCTCAACACCGTAGAGGTGACCCTTTTTGTCGCGTGCTACCGGAATGCCGCCTCCACCGGCGCACACAACGATCGTTCCCTTCGAGGCCAAGCTCTCGACCGTGGATAACTCAACGACCTCAATCGGTTCGGGCGAGGCAACGACGCGTCGCCAGAGCGCGCCGTCACAATGCATGGTCCATTTTCCCGCTCCGATGCGAAGAGCGTCTTCTTTCGAGTAGCCACGTCCGACAAACTTGGTAGGGGTCGCGAAGGCTGGATCATTTGGATCGACGATGGTTTGCGTGACGAGCGCCACCACGTCGCGCGCGATGACATTCGCGAACGCCTGGACGAGCCAGTAGCCAATCATGCCTTGGGTTTGCGCGCCCAATACGTCAAGGGGAAATGGTTGATCGAGGGAAGGGTCACTCGCACTCTCGATCGCCAACATTCCGACTTGAGGTCCGTTGCCGTGCGAGATGACCAATTCGTTATTCTCGCAAATGTGGGCGAGTTGTCGAACGGCGGCGACGACGTGGTGCTGTTGTATTTCGGCAGCGGGCTTGTCACCTCTCTGAAGAAGTGCGTTCCCGCCTAGTGCCGCGACAATGCGGATGTCACACTCCCGCCAGTGTGGCGACCATAATGGCCTTAATCGTGTGCAGACGGTTTTCTGCCTGGTCAAAAACAACGGAAGCCTTGGATTCGAAGACTTCGTCAGTGACCTCGAGGGCGTCGACGCCATATTTCTTGTGAAGTTCAGCGCCCACGTCGGTGTCAGTGTTGTGCAGCGCAGGAAGGCAGTGAAGGAATTTCACGTCAGCGTTTCCCGACTCTTTTATCAGATCGCGGTTTACCTGGTACGGCAACAGCAACTTGATTCGATCAGCCCAGGTATCCGTGGTTTCGCCCATCGAAACCCAGATGTCGGTATATATGAAATCCGAGTTCACGACAGCCTCTTGAGCGCTGTCGGTGATGAGAATCCTCGCGTCGGAAAACTGCGCCAGTTGTTTCGCGATAAGGCGGATCTCTTCGCTGGGTTGCAGTGAAATCGGCGCCGCAATTCGAACGTCCATTCCTAAGAGTGCGCCCACGCAAAGCAGCGAGTTCGCCGTATTATTTCGCGCGTCACCTAGGTACGTCAGCGCCACTTGTTCGAGCGGTTTTACGGTGTGGTCGCGAATCGTGAGAAT
>PKZI01000155.1 GCA_003133005.1 Acidimicrobiaceae bacterium
TGATGCGCCAAATGCACCACTGGGCGTGCGACATTTTCGTAGGTTCCATCGTCGTTCACATGGCGCGAGTTTTCTTCACGGGTGCTTTTCGTAAGCCGCGCGAACTTAACTGGACGATTGGCCTCACGCTCTTGATTCTCGCGATTGCGAACGGATTCCTTGGTTACTCGTTGCCTGACGACCTCGTCTCGGGTACCGGTATTCGTATCGCGTACTCCATCATTCTCTCGATACCGCTCGTCGGTAGTTATCTTGGTTTTTGGGTCTTCGGCGGAAATTATCCGGGCACGGCCGTCATACCGCGTTTTTTCATCTTGCACGTGCTTATCCTGCCGTTGATAATCATCGGGTTGGTTGGCGCGCACCTCTTCTTGCTCGTACGCCAAAAGCACACCCAATTCCCGGGCAAGGGCAGATCCGAAAAGAACGTGGTCGGTACACCGATGTTCCCGGTCTTTATGGCCAAGACCACGGGGTTCTTGTTCGTCGTGACGGGCGTGATTGCGTTGCTCGGTGCGTTCGCACAGATAAACCCGATTTGGCAGTTCGGGCCTTACACGGCGTCGCGCATCTCCTACGCGGTACAGCCCGACTGGTACATGGGATTTCTCGACGGTGCGCTGCGAATATGGCCCTCGTGGTCGTTCCATAGTTTCGGTTACACGATTCCCTTTGAAGTCTTCATACCTGCCGTCGTGTTGCCGGGTCTTATATTCAACCTCGCCTACGTGTGGCCAATGATCGAGCGGAAGTTCTCGAAAGACAACGAACTACACAATCTTCTGTTCAAACCGAGTGATCGGCCCAAGCACACCGCGGTAGGCGTGGCGACACTGGTCTTTTTGGGGATGCTGTTCATTGCCAGTTCGACCGACGTCATCGCGAACTTCTTTCGACTTCCGCTCAATGAGGTCCTTTGGGCGATGCGCGTCCTCGTCATCATCTCTCCGTTCATTGCCTATCCCATTACGTGGAAGATCTGTAAGGAAGTACAGGAAGTACAGGGTGGTGGGAAGCGAAAGACCGCTAATGTCGTCACCCGCACCGCCGAAGGCGAATACGTCGCGGTGCCGGCGCCCAAGTACGGTGACGATGAGCACCAGGAACTCGAGCCCACGCCCGTGCCTCGCTACATTGTCGAGAGTGACCAAGACGAGACCACCAACGGAGTGCGCGTCGCGGATCGCTAAATCGTCAGCACGACGTAACGCGCAGTGACGCCAGAAAACGCCCCACCTCCTCGTAGTTCGCGGCGACGTGCGAGGACACGTCGCTGGTCGCTCGTCGTGAGTCCCTTGATATTGGTGGGGCTGGTGTTCGTGGTCGTCGATGACAAGGTGACGACCCCGACCACGACGACCACGGCCACGACGACCACGACGGTGCCACTCTCCAAGGCGCAAGCCGGTTGGGCCGTCGCGAGTTCGTCGGCGCGCGGCGTGATGGTCGACTACACCGACGAGAACGTTGGCGGCGCTGTCTTTCGCGTCCTTCGTCTTCGTGCCCGCACTACGTTGCTTCGTTGGCACGTTGGATCCGAGGACCCGCCGGGTGGCGCGAGTGAACTGCCCGTTGACGCCGGTCCGTCGATTGATTGGGCGTCCGAGGGTCTGGCCGGGGTGGTGGCGGTGTTCAACGGTGGTTTTAAGAAGGGGGCAGACGCGGGAGGCGCGTTCGCCGACGGCGTGACGCTCGCCCCCCTCGTCCCAGGCGACATGACGCTGGCGCTCAGCAACGAAGGTCACTGGAGTATGGGAGTGTGGGGCACTTCGGGATTTCCCGCTCCCGGTTTTGACGCAATCGCGTATCGACAGAATCTCGGACCGCTCGTCGTACACGGTGCACCAACGCCCGCGGTGACGTCGGGCGACTGGGAGTACTGGGGCTCGACCTGGCCCACGACGGCCGGGGCCTTTACCTCGCGCTCGGGAATCGGTATTGATCGAAACGGCAACCTGCTCTACGCGGCGGCGATTGGCCACGTCGACGTGGCGCAACTGGCGACGGCGCTCGTCCGCGCGGGAGCAGTGTCGGCGATGGAACTCGACATCAATCCGTTCTGGCCGATCTTGGGGGCGTCGCGCGCGCCCCTGCACGCGCCGGGTGCGCTGCCGGTGCAGTTGGCGTACGCCGAACACGATCCCACGATCTACGAGACGGGTTGGGAGCGAGACTTCTTTGTCGCACTCGCCGAACCTGGTCCGTGGGCGTGTGAGTGGGCGAGCCCAGGTCTACGTAGCGGCGCGTCGGGCGCTCAGGCTCAGCCGTTGTCGCTCGAAGGAAACGGTTGTCGAGCCGCGTCAAGAAAATCCGTCGACCTCACCACGACAACGACCGCTCCTGGCTAGGACGTGGCGTGGGTCTCCTAAGGTAAATGCATGAGTACACCCCTGCCTCCCGCTGATTTACCGACGACCTTGGCCGCGCTGCGAGCGTCTGGATACCAGGACAAGACCGTCCGTGAGGAAATCCGCGTCAACCTCGAGCAGCGCCTCATCGAAGGGCGTCCTCTCAGTTCGGCGGTGCTCGGCTACGAGGATTCGGTGCTGCCACAACTCGAAACGGCCCTCCTCGCGGGTCACGACATCATCTTGCTCGGCGAGCGCGGCCAGGCCAAGACCCGCATGATTCGTTCGCTCGTTGAATTACTCGACGAGTGGTTACCCATTGTCGAGGGCTCCGAGGTGCGTGACAACCCCTTCGCACCAATTTCCGCCTTCGCCATTGACCTGGTGGCGCAGAAGGGTGAGGACGCGCCCGTTTCCTGGGTGCATCGCTCGCGTCGTTTCGCCGAGAAGCTTGCGTCGCCCGACACGTCAATGGCGGACCTCATTGGTGAGGTCGACCCGATCAAGGTCGCGGGGGGACTCTACTTGGACGATCCGCGCGCGCTCTCGTACGGACTCGTACCAAAGTCGAATCGGGGCATTTTCGCGATGAACGAGCTACCCGACCTGTCCGAGCGCATCCAGGTCGGACTGCTCAACGTGCTCGAGGAGCGCGACGTGCAGATTCGTGGTCACCAAGTGCGTTTGGACCTTGATGTATTGGTGGTGGCGACCGCGAACCCCGAGGACTACACGAATCGTGGTCGGCTCATCACGCCGCTCAAGGACCGGTTTGGCTCACAGATTCGCACGCACTATCCCTTCGAAATCTCCACCGAGATCGAGATCGTCCGCCAAGAGTCGAAACTCCCCACGTCACCCAAACCAATCGTCATTCCTTGGTTCATCGAGGACATCGTCGCGCGCGTCAGTCACGTCGCGCGAAAGAGCCACGTGATCTCACAGAGCTCGGGCGTCTCGGTGCGACTCTCCATTGCGAACTTCGAGACGGTGGTGGCGAGTGCACTTCGGCGGACACTGCGCACGGGTGACGACACCGTGGTGCCGCGCGTCAGCGACCTCAGCGCCGTGGTGCAGTCCACGCAAGGAAAGATCGAGTTCGACACGATGGACGACAGCGATTCCGATCAGGTCATCGCGGCGTTGGTCTCGCTCGCGGTGCGTCAATGCTTCAATGAGTACGTGTTGCTCGAAGAGGCTCCCGAAATCGTCGAGGCCTTTAATACCGAAGCGCTCGTGCACACGGGCGACGACCTACCTGACCGCGATTACGTTGCGGTGCTCGTCGCCATGCCCGCGCTCGATGTCCCGGTGCGACGCATCGCCGGTCCCGACGCGAGCGACGGTGAACTCGCCGCGGCCACGGAGTTCGTGCTCGAGGGGCTCTATCTGACCAAGCGTCTGGCCAAGGACGCGTCGGGGGCGAGGGCGCTCTATCGATCGAGGAACCGGTAGTGGCCGTACGGTACGGTTTTCGTCGCTTCGGTGATGACGATGATTTCGGTGACCTCGACGCCGACGAACTGCTTCGGCTGCTGGCCGACGACTTCATGGAGAACGGCGATCTTGACGCGGCGATGGACCGATTGTTGCGCGAGGGTTTCTCCGACGCGGACGGCAATCGTATCGAGGGGCTACGCGAGCTACTCGATCGAGCCCGCGACAAGCGTCGCGAACTCGAGCAGCAGGCGGACCCCGACGGCGAGATGCAACGGTACCGGGACTGGCTCGAGGACATCGAAGAGACCGAAGGCCGCGAACTCGAGGAACTACTCGCCGAGGCAGAGGCGTCCGGCGACGAGCGGCGCAGTGAAGTGACGCGTGGTCTCGTCGAGCAACGCCAGATGCAGCGCAGTCTGATGAGTGAGAAGTTAGGCGAACGCCTCGCGAGTTACCAAAATTACGAATTCGTCTCGTCCGAGGCGCGCGAAGAGTTCGAGAAGTTGATGGCTGAGCTTCAACAAGACGTGCTTGATACGTATTTTGAGCAGAGCAAGCAGATGATGGCCAACCCCGAAGAACTCGCGCGTACCCGTGACATGATGGACGCGCTCTCGACCATGATCGAACAAGACCGACGAGGTGAGGATCTCGATCCGACGTTCGAGGACTTCATGGAGAAGTTCGGCGACTACTTTCCTGGCGCCGAAAGTCTCGAGGATGTCATACGCGCGATGGCCGAGCGCGCCGCCGCGGCCGAGGCGATGTTCAACTCGCTCTCGGGTGAACAGCAAGCCGAGTTGCGTGCCATGTTCGCCCAGATGATGGAGAACATGGAGCTGAACTTCTCCATGAACCGCCTCGTGTCCAATCTGCGTCAGGCGACCCCTGATATTGATTGGAATCGTGCGCATCGCATGCGCGGTCAAGGCGGTTCATCCTTCGCGCAATCGACCTCGGTCGCCGAGCAACTCGGCGACCTGCGGAATCTCGAGGAGTTCCTTGGCCGCGCTGGCGCGGCGCAAGGTCTGCCCGAAGTAGATATCGAGTCCGTGCGGCGCAATCTCGGTGACGATGCCGCTCGCCACGTGCAGCGATTGCAAAAGGCGCTCCAGAGCCTCAAGAACAAAGGTTTTGTCGATCGCCAAGGTGGTGAACTGACGCTGTCGCCCAAGGGGATTCGCCAAATCGGTCAACAAGCGCTCAAGGATCTTTTTGGGCAACTCCACGATTCGCCCACGTTGGGCGCGCACCGCGAAGCAACCGTCTCACGCGGCGGCGACCGTGAAGAGTCGTCCAAACCGTGGGAGCCCGGCGAACCGTTCGCGTTGCACCTACCAAAGACGTTGCGAAACGCGGTGTTTCGTCAGGGTCCGGGCACTCCAGTGAAACTGCATCCCGACGATTTCGAGGTCGAAGAGTATGAGTCGACGCGTCGTTCTTCCACGGTCTTTGCCATCGACCTCTCGCTTTCGATGGCGATGCGCGGAAACCTCGTGCCCGCGAAGAAGATGGTCCTCGCCTTGACACAGTTGATTCGTTCGAAGTTTCCACGCGACTTCGTCGCCGTCGTGGGTTTTGGCGAGATGGCCCAAGAATTGCGTATCGAGGACATCCCGGCGCTCACGATTGACTACGCCTACGGCACAAATCTGCAACACGCCCTAGCGCTCAGTCGACACTTGATGCGCGCCGAGCGAGGAGAGCGCCAGATCGTCGTGGTGACCGACGGTGAGCCCACGGCGCACTTGATGGACAATGGCGAGCCGTTCTTCTCGTGGCCACCCGTGCACGAGACACTGGAAAAGACCATGGCCGAGGTGCTGCGTTGCACGAAGGCCGGCATCACCATCAACACCTTCGCCCTCGATATAGAACGCAGCCAGTTCCCCTTCGTCGAGCAAATCGCTCGAGTGAATGGTGGGCGCACGTTCTATACGTCCGTCGATGACTTGGGCGTTTACGCCCTCGACGACTTCGTTCGCAGCCACAAGGCGGGGTAGGGCCCTTCTTCACTAGCTTTCATCAGGTATTACGAAATTTTTCTTGCAATTTCCTTCAAATCGAGCCACAATGACACCGTTGTAATTACATCAGTGGTGGTTATCTGCTGCGGGAAGGAATACAACATGGAAATAGGCGAACTGTTGAGTGGCCTTGAAGATCGTGGCTGGCAGGCGAGGTCGAACTGCATGGGTGTCGACCCTGACCTCTTTTTCCCCGAACGCGGCGCGTCAACTCGCGAAGCGAAAGAAGTGTGCCGGGGGTGCGTCGTACGTGGCGACTGCCTCGAGTACGCGCTAGACAATGGTGAAAAGTTCGGCATCTGGGGTGGAATGAGCGAGCGCGAACGACGTCGGCTCCGTCGCGCACGGGCCATCGAACGCCGTTCAAAGGCTGGCTGATCCTCGCACGCTCGCTGCTTCGATCGTCGTTTCGGGCGAGAGGTCAAGTTGGGCCCAACGGCGCGGATCTTCGGCGTCAAGCAAGGACTTCGGCGCGAGTCCTACGAGCTCAGTGCGCGTCACATGCTCGCTATCGCGCAACATACTTTCCACCAGGTCGAAGACGATTGACGGCGGGCATTCGCTGACGTCGAGCAAGTTACAACTGACCTGCACCTCAGATCCCACTTCGAACCCGAGCGCGCGTACGTAGGGACCGCGCAACGATTTCGCCATTTCGCGGGCCCGATCAAGGGTGGTGTTCGAAAGCCAGATGTTCCACGCGACTAGGACCGTTCGTTCTCCAACCGCGACCGCGCCCAACGTCGGTGAGGGCTGGCCTGGCCCGAAGTCCGGCGCGAGGCCTTTAAAGGCGAGACGGCGCACGTCGGGCAGCGAACGCGACGTGCCGTCTCCGAGATCACCATAAAGAAACGTGGCTACTTCGAAGGTGTGCGCAACCCAGCGTGCGGTGGCGTCACGCAGTTCGCGCGCCACGGGACGCTCGTCCTCGTCAAGCGCCACGAAGGGCACGACGTCGACGACCCCCAATCGCGGATGCACGCCGCCGTGCGTGGCGAGCGTGAGCGTATTCATCGCGCACGTGATGAGCGAACGCACGTCACGCTCGAGTGGTTCACGCTCGTTTATGAGGGTGAAGACCGAACGGTGGTGCGCGGGGTCGCTATGACGGTCGCGCAGCGAGGGGCCCGCACAGTGCGAGAGATCCTCGAGGACCTCGAGATTTCGACCTTCGGAGATGTTAAGCACGCACTCGAACATTGAGTCGAGGATACGTCCGCGACGTCACGTGCCGGCCCGCGAAAGGCAAAACCAAGCCGGTTTCGGGCCGGTAGAATGGACCTCTCGTTACGAAACACCTGAAGGAGTGCCGTGAGCCAGGTCCCCAGCATTGAGAGCACCGAGGTCGTTGACCCTGTCGGCCACGTCCAAGTGATCTACCTCGGCCCGGTGGCCCCGCACTGGGAGTGCCGGATGGTCTTTGGCGACGAGGAGCAGATCCAGGCGTTCGTGGACCGCGTGGACGCACGGCTTCGGTTCCTGCCTCCCCACGATCCGCAGTTCCGTCGCAATCGCGAGCGCGTCAACCGCGACGCCGAGCGCGAAAACCTCCTGGTTGAATGGAACCTCGGTTACGAGGAAGAGTCCTGAACGCCTAGGGGGTATTTCTAGGCCAGCGGCGAGGTCGTCACGCGTTGGTACCACTGTTCGGGGGCGTCGAGTTCGTGCGTGTTCGGGAGTCCGTCGACGCGCAGTAGCGCGTCAAACACGCCCAGGCCGTGGGCCTCGGCGAGTTCGTTGACGAATTTCTTCGCGGCGTCGTGGTGCGGGCCCTGGGTGGCGATACCAAACAACGCCGCGGCGGCGTCCTCACCTCGCGCGTCGCTCAAACGATGCCGCGCGTACGCCTCGGCGAGCAAGGGTCGGGGGCCGAGAATCGACTCCGTGATGCTGAGTGCGGCGTGGTCGAAGAACGCGAGCAACACGCTCGCCGCCGCGTTGATCGCGCGCGTGGCGTCGGAGTCCTCGGGCACCTCGATTCCTTCGAGCAGCGCTTCGGGGTTGCTCATCAATTCGTTCACGTCCTCGGGATTGATCATGGTCTGTAGACGGTCGAGGAGATTGCTCTGGGCCGCTCCCGCTTCGCGCACGGCGTCGATTAAGAGCGCGCGCAACGCGTCACCGGTGCCGGGCCGTGAGAGAACGAGCGCCGCGACGAACTCCTGGGCGAGGGCAAAGACGTACACCTCGTCGCGATCGAGCGACCACGCCTCGGCAAAACTGGTGAGGTTATTGACCACCAGCAGTCGCGTGGCGTCGAGTCGAGGAAGCGGCAGCACCGCGAGGGACCACGCTCGCTCAGAAAAGTGACCCGCCACCGATCCCATTTGGAAACCCGTGAACAACGGTCCAATGGTCGCGGCGAGTTGGTTCATCATCGTGCTGTCGGGGTCCTCGGAGTCCCCGATCAAACTCGTTGAAGCGAGCAGAGGTTCGATGAGCGGCTTCCACTGGGTGAGGGCGGCGACGGTGAGTGCCGAGCGGTTCGCGCCGGTGAAACTCGCGTCACTCGAGACACCGAAGAGCGAGTCGACGTGGCGACTTACGAGCACCGCAAGTTCCTCGAGACGCTGTCGTTGCGCGGGCTGGGGGTTCGGGTCGCCGTCCTCGCCGCGCGCGATATTCAGCCCGAGTTGCGTCGCGGTCTGGAACCACGCGTCGGGACCTTGCTGGCCGAGCAGATTAAAGATATCGCCGAACATTCCGCCAAATGGGTCATTACTCACCCCCCTAACTTAAAGGCTCGGACACGTCGCGTCGCCAAGGCCCGGAAGAGACCCGGCGACCTAACATCGATAGCCATGGCCCTTGACGTCGCACTCGATATAGGGACTTCATCGACGCGATTGGCGACGAGCCAACGTGGCGTTGTTTTCAACGAACCCACCTTGGTGGCGATCGACACGAACTCGGGCGACGTCGTCGACATTGGCTACGGCGCGTCGAACCTCGTGGGACGTACTTCACGCCATATCGTCGTATTTCGTCCGCTCGAAAAGGGCGCGACCGTCGATTTCGACGTTACCGCGCGGCTCATCGCGACGCTCTTTGAGCGAGCCGGCGTCTCGAAGCTCAGTCGGGCGCGNNGCGATCGAACGTCGGGCACTGCGCCAGGCGGCAGTCCAGGCGGGCGCGCGCGAGGTGAGTCTGATTGAGGCGCCCATCGCCGCGGCGATTGGCCTCGGTCTTCCGATTCAAGAACCGATTGGTTCGGCGATTGTCGTCCTGGGCGCGGGGGCGTCCGAAGCGGCACTCATTTCGCTCGGCGGAATCGTCACGAGAGGCGCCCGACGTCTAGGAGGCAACGATCTCGACAACGCAATCGCGACGCTCCTTCGAATGCGCAAGGGCGTGGTACTCGCGCCATCGACGTCCGAGGTGCTCAAGATGACGCTCGGTTCCGCACTTGGAACGACCAACGGCCGCGTCGAGAAGGTAGCCGCTCGCACGGTCGAGCGCGGCGAACCCGTTG
>PKZI01000254.1 GCA_003133005.1 Acidimicrobiaceae bacterium
CGGGGCGAAGAGGTCACCATGCCAAGTCGTTTCCCGAGCGCGCTCTTTGATCTGGCATTCGTGACGCCGCTCGCGGTGCACGCCCGCGACTTGGCCTTCACACTTCGCAACGTCGATGAACTCGTCGAAGACGTGGAACTCTTCGACGTCTACCACGATGCGGGTCTGCCCGAAGGGACACGAAGCCTGACCTACGGTGTGCGCGTGAGTTCGAGTGAGCGAACACTGAGCGAAGACGAGGTCGCGGGTGTCCGTCAAGCACTGATCGCGGCCGGTGAGGCGCTGGGCGCCAGGTTGCGTTGAATCAGTTCGAGCGAACGTTGAAGTTAGGTTGATCCGGTGATCGAGTTCGTACCTCTCAGTGATCACGGTCGAAGGTACACGAGCGAGGTCATCGTTCGCTTGAGTGACGCCGACCCGGTGGGCGCGCTTCGCCTCGACGGCGTCGCTCGATTTCTCCAAGACGTCGCCACTGAGGACTGGGAAGATTCCGCCATTGAGTCGGGTGACACGTGGGTCGTGCGACGAACGGTGCTACGTCGCGTGGGTGACGGATGGCCCCGCATGAATCAGCGCCTTTCGCTCACGACGTGGTGCTCGGGCGTGGGTGCTGCGTGGGCGGAACGACGAACGAACATCGCGACGAACGAAGGGGTCGTCCTCGAGGCGGCGTCGCTTTGGGTCCCAGTGGACCCGTCGGGCCATCCCGTGCGCTTGCGTCCCGAGTTCTACGGCGTGTATGAGGAGGCGTTCCAGGGTCGTAAGGTCTCGGGTCGCGTGGCGATGTCCGCGCCCGGACCAGCAGCGACGAGTCGGCCCTGGCCACTTCGTCGAGCCGACTTGGATGTCGTGGGTCACGTGAATAACGCGGCGGTGTGGCAGGCCCTCAGTGAAGTCGCCGACGTGCCCGTCGCCACGGTCGAATTGATCCACCACGGCCCCGTGGAGAATGGTCACGACGTTCGCCTCGCGTTTGAACCAGGCGCGATGTGGTTACTCGTGAATGATGATGTTCGCGTCAGCGCCCACTTCAGCATTGAGTGACGCACTTGCGCGTGCACTGCTGGTGGCGAAGACCGAACCAATAATCACGAGCGGAAAGCCGAGCGCGATACCCACCGTGAACGGTTCGCCAAGCCCGACGATGCCGAGCACGACCGCAATGGCGGTATTGACGTAGGTGACGACCACCGATCTCGTCGAGCCAATTTCTTTCACCAGTTCGAAGAAGACGAGAAAAGCTCCGGCCGTGCACACGACCGAGAGCACGGCGACGCAACTGAGTGTCTCTCCCGAGAAACCTTTCGGCCAATGAAGGACTGACCACGGGATCCAACAGATCGCCACGAAGGATGTCGCGCCCGCCACGACGACGGGAGTCGGCACGTGAGCCAGTTTGGTGGCCAGGATGATCGGACCAATCGAGTAGCCCAGGCACACCACCATCAAAAGACCGATCCACGTGATCGAACCACCACGCAGATCGAGCCCCACCAGCAGTGCCACGCCCATCGCTCCTACGAGTAATCCCGCGTAGCGTCGAGCAGCGATAGGACCTTCGGTGCGACGAACACGCTGGCCGATCACTGAAAAGAGTGGTACTGCGCAGATCAACAGACTGGTGAGTGAACTGGTGAGGTGTCGTTCCGCGCTCGCCATGAGATACCAAGGGATACCGAACTCGAGAGCGCCAAAGGCCGCGATCCACAGCGCGTTCCTTCGCAAGAGATGGAGTTGACCCCGCCAAAAAACGAGGGGCAACAACAGCACTGCCGCGGGAGCGGTGCGTCCGAGGACAAGGACGCCCGGGTCGAGGTGGCGAACCGCGACGCGAATAAGGAGGTAGGGGATTCCCCAGATGACCGACATCGCCGAAAACAAGAGCCAGCCCCTACGCGTCACTGTTTCAGCCTACCGTCGACGAGGAAAAGTTGCAGTTTTATGCTCCCGTGTGCATAAAATGTCACTATGCGTTGTGCCATTCTAGGAGCTACCGGGTACGCCGGTTTAGAGGTACTGCGTCTGTCCGCGTCCCACGACGACCTCGAGGTCGTGCTCGCGACCGGTGACACGAACGCGGGGCGCAGCGTCGCCGCGCACGCGCCCGCCCTCGCGGGGCTTTACCCGTCACTCGCCTTTGACGTCACGGCCGCAGTCTTCGAGCACGAGATCGAGGTGGCGTTTCTCGCCCTGCCCCACGGAGAGAGCCAGAAATACGTCCCGGCGCTGCTCGAGCGCGGGGTACAGGTGGTGGACCTCGGCGCCGATTTTCGCCTCAAGAGCGAGAGTGACTATGCCGACTGGTACCACCAGGACCACGTCGCGCCGCAGTTACTGGCCACCTCGGTCTACGGACTCGTCGAGCGTCACCGCAAGGAACTTCCCGGCGCGTCGCTCATCGCGGTTCCGGGCTGTTACCCGACCGCGAGCACCCTCGCGCTTGGCCCGTTCCTTGACGCGGGACTCGTGAGCACCGAGGGTGTCATCATCAACGCCCTGAGCGGGGTGTCGGGAGCGGGACGAGCGCCAAGTGAACGACTTCACTATTCGCGACTCGCGGGCAACGCCGAGGCGTACGGACTCCTCGATCATCGACACACGATTGAGATTCAACAGGAGCTCGGCGCACAAGTGCTTTTCACGCCGCATTTGGTCGCGACGAGTCGCGGCGAGTTGATCACGGCCTACGCGCGCCTACTCGATGATTCGCTCACGACGTCTGACGCGCTCGAGCTATTGGCGAGCACCTACGCGCACGATCCCTTCATCGTCGTGACGGAGGAACCACCCACGATGAAGGACCCCCTGGGCAGCAACCTCTGCTTCGTCAGTGCGAGGGTCGACGCGCGCACGGGCTGGCTCGTTGCGATGAGTTCGCTCGATAACTTGATCAAGGGTGCAGCGGGACAGGCCATTCAGGCGTGGAACGTCGCGACGGGTCGCGACGAGACGACCGGTCTTCCACTGAGCGGGGTGACCCCGTGAAGCGGATCGTCGTCAAGATTGGAGGACACGCGCTGGACTCCTTGGATCCGGATTCGTCCGTGCTGGGCGAACTGGGAGCGGACGTGGCGCAACTCGAGCAGGAGGGGACCGACGTCGCCCTCGTGCACGGTGGTGGTCCTCAAATTCACGCGTTGCTCAGTACCGTCGGCATCCCCAGCCGATTTCACGAGGGGCTGCGCATCACTGACGTCGAGACAATGTCGTACGTGGCGATGGCGTTAGGTCACGTGACTACTTTGCTCAGTGCGGCGATGAACCACGCCGGCGTTTCGTGCGTCGGGCTCTCGGGCGCGGACGGGTCGCTTTTCGTGTCAAAGTCGCTCGGTGACCCTTGGTTGCGCGCCGGGGCGACGCCAAGTGTCGCGACGAGTGTCGTTTCCTCGCTGTGGGCCAGTGGATTCACGCCCGTCATTAGTCCACTCGCAGTTGACGAACGAGGTGAACTCGTGAATTGCAACGCCGACACCGCGGCGGGTGCACTCGCGGGCGCCCTTGACGCCGACGTACTCGTCCTGCTCTCGGACGTGGATCAAGTTCGCGCTGATGTCAACGACGCGAACTCGACGCTCAGTCGCGTCAACGCGGCACAAATCAGGGGCTTGATTGCGTCGGGTGGGGTCCGTGATGGCATGGTGCCCAAACTCACCG
>PKZI01000238.1 GCA_003133005.1 Acidimicrobiaceae bacterium
CGTTGCCAATCAGCCAGATCAGTGACGCCCAAAGCGCTGACACGCCCGCAACCCAGCGACCGGTACGGCCCCGTGACACGAAGATCGCAATGCCGAGTCCCACTTGGAGCCACGCCACCCCCGCAGCGAGAGATATCGGGTGCTCGTTCCAGATATTGATGCCGTGCACCATGAGCGAATGCAGCCATGAAGGCGTACCCGCGAGCGTTGGCTTCACGACGTTGTTAGCGAGTCCGAGAGGCATCGTGTACTGGAATTGAAGAATGCCGTCAATCAGCCAGATGAGCCCAAACGCCCAGCGAAGATAGGTTCGCGCGCGTGGCTCCTCTAATCCGGCGGGCAAGACGTTGAACTTGAAGATTCGTTGTGTCGCGATGAGCGCGACGATTATCACGAACGCTGCCACACAGATCCAGATGGCGCCGGTGAAGAAGAGCGCGTGCTTGAAGATCTTGACCACGAGGTAATTGGTCAAGTCAATTGTACGAGCCGGCATTCCATTCATTGATTCAATTCCTTAAACGACGTGGCACTACTGCTTCGCTACTCGCGCGCGCCGTGTCTTAATCATCACTATTCGACTTTGTGAAGAGTACATCGAAATACTACGCTGCGTAGTTTGAAGTACCTGCGCGAGGATTCTCTACTCTTGCACGTCAGCATTGTCCCCTTCATGCGTTGCCCGCGCGAACGCGTCGGACTTTGCGCGCGCTTTCGTGAACTCATCGACACTCATGTTTCGATGGCGCCGAAGAAATTTCGTGACGAAGTCAGTACCGTTGTCGTCGGACTGCGAACGTCGAAACGCAATGTAGACCGCCGGAAAACACCAGAAGTCACCACAGACCCAAAGAATCGCCGCACCTATTTGCTGGTCCGCGAAACGGTTCAGCGAGATTATGGGGATTATCATTCCCGCCATCCCCGACATCCCGTGCATCGCCGAACCGAATCTGTAGAGAGGCACGTTGGTGAAGAAACTGATGACAATCGCGATGATCGTCATGATCCAGTTGGTCAATACCAACGCAGCGGCTTGTCCAAACGGCTGAAGAGTCGGACGAAATGGCGCCGACGGAATGAACTGGTACCAAAAAAGAATTCCCGACAAAAAGAAAGTCGAGAGCATGAGGCCAATGTGCAGATCCTCAATCCCCATAATTGGGTTGAATATTGCGGGAATCATCCAAATCAACATCACGACGTTGAAAAAGACCACCGCGAAGATGGGCGAGATGAGAAATCCCGCGATCACGCGAAGCGGGTGACGAGTCGGTCGAAGAAAGATCCGCTTCAACCAACGCCGACGGAGCGTCACGGGAACGGCGTGCACGAGCGGAATCACTGGTGCCCCCAGGACGTACAGCGCGGGCGCCGCCAACATCACGGTGACGTGCTGGAGCATATGTACCCAGAAGTACTGCATCGACCAGAACTGAAGTGGTGACACCACGCTGAGTCCAGCAATCACGAGACCCGCGTAACTCAACCACATCCGACGGCGCCGCTTTCGTGCGTGTTCTGGAGTTGAACGTCGATTGACAGAGCGGAGCCCATGCTCGTGGACCGCGATCACGCAAAGCATGGCCACACCAACCCACGGATAGCCCCAATTCGTCGTGAAGTAACTCACCTACTCTGCCCAATCTCTGAAGTGAAATTGCCCATTTGCATGCATTGCGACATCGGCACCCTAACTGCCACCAGTGTTCCCTGGGTACGCAACACGACATTAACTCAGAAGAAAATCTCAAGAAAGACTTGGTCCATTGCGCTTCGCGGCCCTTCGTCCTCGTCTATTCACGTCCAAACGTGAGACGCTGTGACACTCACGTGGTTGGCACCACATGTCCTTGACCCTTGAAACTCAGTGGGCACCAACGGTACGTTCATGGGCGAGCTCGCCGGCTACGTACGTGGCCGACACTGACCGATCGTCGCCAAGAGTTGCGAGCACGAATAGCTGTTCCTCGGTCGAGCGGACTCGCTTCATTCGATACGAGAGAAGTTCACTCGCGTGAGGGTTAAGTACGATGACGTCCGCTTCCTTGCCAACTTCAAGGGATCCCACAAACTCCGACACGCCCAATGCATTCGCCCCGCCGAGCGTCGCGAGGAAAAAGAGGCTGAACGCGTCAATCGACGAAGACGAGAGTGCAGCGACCTTATAGGCCTCACCCATGGTGGCGAGTAGCGAAAAACTTGTCCCTGCGCCCACGTCCGTGCCGAGGCCGACGGGGATGATCGGTCGCACCGCGCGAACTCGGTCGATGGACAACAGCCCGCTGCCGAGAAAGGTATTGGACGTCGGACAATGCGCCAAGGCGGTCGACGTCGCTCCCATGCGGTCGAGTTCTTGGTTACTCAGCTGTACACCGTGGGCTAGCACAGTGCCTGGCCCAAGCAGACCCGCATGATCGTAGACGTCTAGATAACTTGAGCGATCCTGGAAAAGAGAGCGAACCCATTCAACCTCTTGCGCGTTCTCTGCGACGTGCGAATGGACTAAGCAACTCGGGAACTCTTGGCGTAGTGAAGCGGCCGAACGAAGTTGTCCTTCACTGCTCGTGGGGGCGAAACGAGGAGTTATTGCGTAACCCAACCGACCTCGACCGTGCCAGCGCTCGATAAGTTGCTTCGAGTCGTCGTAGCCGGACTGCACCGTCTCAGTCAACGTGGAAGGTGCGTTCCGGTCCATCAGCACCTTGCCGCCGATCATGCGCATATTTCGGCGCCGTGCCTCTTCGAAGAAAGCGTTGGCGGATTCTCGAAACACCGTACAGAACACAAGTGCGGTCGTCGTGCCGTTTCGAAGCAACTCGTCGAAAAAGACGGTCGCCACCTCACGCGAATACTCGAGACTGGCGAAAAGCTCCTCATTGGGAAACGTGTACGTCGAGAGCCACTCGAGCAGACTCGAACCATACGACGCAATCATCGGAGTTTGGGCATAATGAACGTGCGCGTCGACGAAGCCCGGCGCGATGAGCGAACCAGGGTATTCGCGCACGATTGCTGAGTGAGGAAGCAACGGCGATGTCGCGTCGTACGGACCCACGGCTTGGATCACGCCATCGCCCATCACCACCAGTCCATCTTCAATGTCCAAGATGGCTTCGCTTCTCGGGAACAACGATGGATCACGTAGACAACTGACCACGTGTCCGCGCAGCGCAATGGCGCGCGTTGAACCCTCACTGATCCGAGTTCCCCTGTCGGATTGGACCGTCACGGCTCGCTCTAGTTACCTAACGATGGCGAAGTCGATCCCACTTAGTGCGCCAGTCCGCCGCTCGCCGTCACCGGACCGAGATACGACCACGGGAAATCAATCCACTGTTCCGTCTTCTTCCAGGAATAATCGGGGATAATGACCGTCTGGGGCTTCTCATAAAGAACCACCGAACGAACTTCACGTACCGACTCGGCACAAAACTCCATGACCATCTTCAAGGTGTGGCCAGAATCCGCGACGTCATCGGCGACCAAAACGACGGCGCCCGAGAGGTCGATTCTGTTCGGTACGGGGGGCAAGACGATTGGCATTTCGAGCCGTTCGTCAACACCGGTGTAGTACTCAACGCTCATCATGAACGCATTTTTCACGCCAAGGGCGTAACCAAGACCTGCACCGAGGAAGAACCCTCCACGCGCTATGGAAAGAATTATGTCCGGGACAAAACCCGACTCGTAGATCGTCTGTGCCAGCTCTCTGGTCGCACGTCCAAAATCTTCATAGGTTAAAAATTCACGCTGTGCCATGCCCACGACGGTAGACGAAACGTTGCGGTGCTTGCTGCGCACAAAGTCACGGCGATGTGAACATTCACTGTTGAAGGCGACATAATTCGCGCGACGACGCTCTGCTCGTTACGACGTCACTGTCGCGCTCGAGGCGTCACAACGGATTTCCCTACCTCCGGTAAATCTGAAACTCATACTGTGCTATCAAGAACGAAGAAGATCGCAGCCTCAATATCCTTTGGTCTCCTGAGTAATTTCTGCGAAAAAAGACTCGGTAGAGAAATCAGCCACCCAATCAATCGATACTTGCGCCGGATCGCGCGTTTTGCCTCCACTATTGCGTTTCCTTCAAGCAACTCACCTCGACCTTGAAAGGTGGAGGCACTAGGCAATGAGGCACCCCGAAAGTTACACGGCGTAACGACGACACGTGGATCTCGTATCAGTCGCTTCGTCTTGCCTGAGCCGGGTTCGGTAGTGAACGCGTAACCGTCGCCAAAGGGAACAACCCACGTTGGAGTACTCACTAGAGTTCCGTCTCGTCGATACGTTCCGAACGAGATGTACTTCGCTTTTGTCAATTCATCCATTCGCAACCTCACTCACTTTGCGCCCTGGTGCCCCCGGCAGGATTCGAACCTGCGCACACGGTTTAGGAAACCATTGCTCTATCCCCTGAGCTACGGGAGCGTCGCCTTTTTGCTTCATTCATGCTCCAATTTTCACCGAAGACACGAATTCGCTTGGAGGCATAACAATTGTACCGGTACGTTCGTTTTCGACATTGGTATTCGGTCGTTACACACGCTCGAAAGGCACTGCACCTGACTCCATCGCCTTGGTGGTCACAATTTCCATGAGATGATGACCAGAATTGGGTTCACTCCTTGAAATCTTCCTTCTTGGTCCGAGTCGCCTATTTCCTGCGTGGCACTTTTCTCAAAGGTTCGCTCGTCTCAGTGTCACCCTCGGGACTAGCCAACTGACGCTCCAGCGCGGTGAACGCAGCGATGATCTCCGGTGCTTCAAAGGCACGATTTCGTCGACCAACGGTGACCTGCTTGAGGATGCCCGCTTCGACGAGACGTTGAATCGCTTCGTTCGTCTGGATGAAACTTCGACCCACCATTTCTGCAGCGCTATTGACGGTCACCACCGGTGCGCCGAGCAGTAGGGAGAGCAGTAGATCAGCCGCGGAACGAGCTCGAACTCGGCCCAACTTTTCTCGCCACGATGCTTCGATGGAACGCGACTGCTGCTCAAAAGTCGTCGCGTCATCGACGGCACGCTTGCAAGCAGTCGCGAATCGTCCTATCCACGTGTTGATTCCAGCTGACGCTTGTTTCGAAGTTGCTGGTCCACGGTAGCGAGTGGCATTTAACCCGTCGACGTAGTCTTGCGCCCTAGTCGCCAGGACGAGTGAAACGGGTGGCAATACGCGAGGTGCCAAACCTCGGCGTCGCAGGATCAGATGCACCAACGCACGACCGATTCTTCCGTTGCCGTCAACGAATGGATGGATCGTCTCAAACTGTGCGTGCGCGATGGCTGCTTGGGCGACCGCCGGAAGTGAATCTTCGTTAGCAAAGGCGACGACATCTGACATCAGATCTTCGACGTATTCAGTTGGTGGCGGGACGAAGGCGGCCGAGCACGGAGAGTACGCACTTCCCCCTATCCAGTTCTGCTGTTCACGAAATCGTCCTCCGTACTCTGCAAACCTCGTGCCGAAAAGGAGTCGACGATGGATTTCGAGAAGTGTCTCTACCGTGATGTGGTCTCCAGGTCCGACGGCGCCAACGCCGTAGACCATGGCATCAATGTTTCTAAGTACCTCGACGGCCGTGATGTCAGACGGTTCATCACCCAGCACTTGTGCAGCCTCGGCCCGAAGTAGCCGTCGAGCACCAATTTCGAGCCCCTCGATCCGAGAAGAGGCGACGGACTCCGCTCGCAAGAGGATTCGAGCAAGTGCCTCGGTGTCGACGAGACTTACTGCTTCAACGTTAAGTCGTGCGATCGCCGCCTCGGCGTCGGCGACATCAGCCGCGACCGCACCATCGAACGTGAAGTTTCTTCCGACGAGCATGTCGGGGACGTACGCTTCGTACTCGCACCCACGGTTATCCTTGCGTGACGGACCGTCGTGAGTACTCAGCCAGCGGCGACGAACAACCCTAGACATGATGTCTCCTTACGTAGGATTATCTTATAAGCCTAAATACAACTCCGGCGTGTTTAGGGTTGGGCACCTTCACAAAACTCACCAGCAATCGCCTCGTGGCTCATCGAACACTGAGGTTCCCCAGAAATAGTGGACACCGCTCAAGTGTGGGCAGCGACCACCACGAATCGGCGATCGTCGAAGAGCGTTCAAAATTTAAGTGGCGACCACAGGACGTTGTCATCCTAGAGTCCGACGATGTGAGTGGCGATGAAGAATCTTTGCCTTAAACCTCGACTACTTGGAGGATGACCCCGTCACAAGGTTAAGAAGGTCTTTCGTAAGAACCGAACACGTTTGCGAGACAACGTCCGGATTGCCAACACCTTGCTCAGCTCGCCCTGCCATGGCTGATCCGGCACTCTCGGGCGCCTCAAACAATAACCTTAAATAGTTGAGTGCTGCTTCGGTAACTTCTCGCGCAAACTCGTCTCGTAGCAATCCGGTGATCATCTCAGCTAATTCATCTGATTTCACAGCCACAAGAAGCCGATAAACGTCGTACGCATCCTTGTCGTTCAGACGGTTAGGAGACTTGTCGTTCCTCTCGCCCAGTTTGTGCAATTTCGCTACGAGCAACGCCGCCGGACCGGCGACCCGCACCAGAACTTCACGCGTATCGTCGTCGCCAAGTGCCCGAATCGTCAACACTGCATTGTCGACCATCGCAGCTTCGAGTCCCACTGCTCGGCGCAAAGCGTGCCGATCGTGAGGCGGCGCCTCGACGCTACGTCTGCCTGCGCCAGCTAGCGATTCAGGAACCATTAGATCGACAGGAATGCCTTTAGGGTTGAGCCACGCGCCTGGCTGATTGTCCATGTGGAATCCTGCATTCTTCATAGCCTCTTCGATAAGCGGATCTTCGCCAAGAGTCCTCACGTCGATAGCAATGTCACTGTCCTTGGTCGTTTCCGCAACAGCGACCAATATCGCGCCGGTGTGAAGGTAGATTGCTTGAGCCCCAATGATGACAACTGAGTCCGCATGCGCTGCGAGTGCGTCTAGGGCGTCCAAGAGTGCTGAACGCGCTTGAACCAACAAGTTGTCATCGTCGCCAGACATATTCATTCCTCTCCATCCAGTCAAGAAGTGCGCGACCCTCCTCCGGCCCCCGACCGGAGGAGGTCAATAAGTCGACGGCGGCCTGGCTAGGTGCCACGATCTCCACACCATCCAAGACCTGCGTTCGCTCGAACGCCGCAGTCTCGTTTACCGGCACAATAAGCACGTTGGCGCCGTAGTCAACTCGACGAAGGTTCGCGAGAACTATAAGTTCGTCCGGACGTTCCGCATAGATCATCGCGCTTTTGGCTGGTGCGTATGGTTCCCACTTAGCTGCTGCCAGCGAACCGGTGAGTGCAAACCGCCCGGCTCTCTCCCGCAGGTTCGCCAACTCGTTGACGAGGCCAGAAAGTCCGCGGGGCGCCAAACACGTTGTCATGCCGGGCATGTTTGCGAAGTCAGAGTCCCTTGACCACCGCTCCAGCAGATCGCGCCAGCGAACATCCGTGATTTTCCCACCCTCCTCTCGGGTCAGCAGACCTTGCTCTTCGATGAACTCAACGGCCCGATAGGTGTTGCCGCTGGGAGTGCTGGCAAGTTTCATCAATTCTGGGACTGAGTAAGGAGGGCGAAAGTCCGCGAGTGCCCGCACAATCCGGGCTGCAGATCTACCTCTGAGGTTGCCTTTCGGTCGTCCCGGACCACGCCAAGGGTCTCTCTGCGCCCCCACGTCGCGCAGGAAGAGCGCGGGTCTCTCCAGTTGGACCCGAATGTTCCCCGTTGCGTCGGCGTAGGACACCTTTCGCGCGGCCAATGATTCCCTCACAGGCGCCGCCAAGTAACGGGCGACAACCAGCGGAACCTTTGCGATCATCTGCCCATTTGATTGTTCTCCGGCGATGGCTCGGTCCAACTGACTGATGATGGAACCAAGGTCCTTCAGGGGAAGGCTTCGTTTGGCCTCCACATATAGTTCGACGGACTGGCCGTCCGGTGCCTTGATCATGACCACCGCGTCTACTCGGAGTCGATCGCTGACCGTCTCGTACTGCACATCGGCCTCCCATTCAGAAGGGATTCGACTTGTCAGTTCGGCCAACGCAGCTCTAAGGATCTGGTCTTCGCTCACGAGGCCCTGTGGTTCGTATTTCATCGTCGCTCCTCCTTCCGATCGAGATAATTCCGTAAAGTATAGCATTCCGTTACTGACGGAATCACTATATTTCCGGAAATAGTGGACTTCCGTGCAATACGGAACGGGTTGAAAACCAGAACACTGGCGCGTCGTGTACTTCGCCGCCGCCGCAATGATTTTGACTTTGGCGATCGTGCTGCAGCGACGCTTGCCCCAAAAGGCCGAGCGACCCTAGATTCGATACGGTGCGCTCCTTCGAAGCACGGTGAACTATTTCACGCACGAAGCGTTGCTGCGACGTCGTTCGCTCCTAGGGGCGCTCGCATTTGGTGCTTTCAGTGTGTTTTGGACCACCATGGCGTTCTTGTTGAGCCACGCCCCATACCACTACAACGACCTCACCATCGGTCTGTTCGGTTTGGTGGGTGCGGCGGGCGCGCTCTGCGCCAACTTCGCGGGACGATGGGCCGATCGTCGATGGACGAATTCGACGACGTTGGTGTTCGCCACCCTCGTTGCGGCGTCCTTCGCCACTTTATGGTGGGGACGCCACAGTTTGGCAATGCTCATCGTGGGTATCGTCCTGCTCGACGTCGGAGTGCAAGGTCTCCAAGTAACAAATCAGTCACTCATCTACCGCTTGGCCCCACATGCTCGAAGTCGAATCAACTCTGCCTATATGGTCTGCTATTTCATCGGAGGCGCCGTTGGATCGATCATCGGAAGTCTCACGTATGAGCACATGAAGTGGTCGGGCGTCTGCATTCTCGGCGCGGTGATCGGCCTCGTGGCGACGTTCATCGCTCTCGCCGACTCGCTCAATTCGACACCACACCCCTCGCCCGCGGTCACGCACTGAGCCTTCTGCGGAGCAACTGAATTGCAATTACCGTAAGGTGCAACGAATGGTGGTGGAGTCGTGAGAATCATGGTCGCAGAAGACGACCGCGCACTGCGCGAAGTGTTGCAGCGTGGACTTCGCGAAGCTGGTTACGTAGTTGACGTCACTTCAAATGGTGAACAAGCCGCGCAAGCCCTCGAGGATGTCGAATACGACGTGGCGATTTTGGACTGGAGGATGCCAGGGATCACTGGAATCGAAGTCATTCAAAGAGTTCGGGAGGCGGACGTGCTCACGCCAATTCTCATGCTGACGGCGCGCGACACGACGCCAGACCGCATCGAGGGCCTTAACGCGGGGGCGGACGACTATCTCGTGAAGCCTTTCAATTTCGACGAACTGCTCGCGCGACTTCAGGCACTGCAACGTCGACCCGTGCTGCGATTCACATCAAGAGTTCAGTGCGGTGATCTCAGTTTTGACCCCAGTACACGAGAAGTTACGCTTTCGGGGAAATCCGTGGAACTTACGACCACCGAAAGCCTGCTGGTGGAACTACTCATGCGCCGAAGTCCCGATGTGGTATCGCGTCGAACAATCGCAAGTCAAGTGTGGTCGGACGCGATTTCCGCGGTGGGCTCGAACACCATCGAAGTACACATCGCACGACTGCGCGCGAAAATTGATGGAAGCGGTACTCAAATCAAGACCGTCCGCGGTTTCGGCTACCGAATGGTAGTTACTTGAAGACGAGAGATCCTGGTCGAAAGCAGGCGTTTAGGGTTGCCGGATCGGCCACAGTTCTTGGATCGATTGTGTTTGTTGTTATCGTCCTCGTATTTAATTTCATACTCGTTGGCCATCTTTCGGACCAAGTTGACGCGCGACTCAGCGAAAGGCTCGCCCAAAGCTCTCGCGTCCTGTCGCAAGGTGGCGCACAAAAAACAACGTCGCTCGAAGGGTCGTCCGGGGATCAAGACAGTGACGACGTGCCCATATTCATATGGACCTTGAACTCCCACGGCGACAGCATTGCCGTCACGAGCAGAAACCCGAAACTTCCAAACTTCCCCCGAACGCCGGGCACACAATCTGATTCCGTCGGCAAATCCTTGTTTCGCTTTGATGTCACCAAATTCAAGGCCGGCTATCTCATTGACGGAGAGAGCCTCAACAACGTGATGCGCATCGAAAACTCGCTGTACCTGACTGAAGTGATTGTTGGACTTGTTCTCGTGGGGCTGATGTTCGCCGCTGCGTACGTTGTTGGTATCCGCGCGCTCGCGCCGGTGACACTGGCACGAGATCGTCAAGCGAACTTCATCGCCGACGCGTCACACGAGTTGCGTACCCCTCTCAGTGTCTTGGAAGCCGAGGTACAAGTCGCCCTGAGTCGCGGTCGAGACGCGGCGAGTTATCGCTCGGCCCTTGAACGGATAGGACAAGAGGGCGATCGACTTCAAAAGATCGTCGAGGATCTCTTATGGCTCGCACGTTCCGATGGTCACACCGTCCAATCAGACGAGCTCCAACGTGTCGACATTGCAGACGTCGTCAAGAATTCTTGCGAACGTTTCGAAGTGCTAGCGACTTCGAGAGGGACAACGTTGACGTACAACGCACCGGCGCAGGACCTCGTCTTCGTTAACGCTAACGAGGATCTCTTGGATAAGCTCGTCGGCATTCTGTTGGACAACGCGTGCAAGTTTGCCGGCACCAACGGAATTATCGAGGTGACTCTTTGCGAGGAGCTCAACCACGTCACGTTGCGTGTGGACGACAGTGGTCCAGGAGTTGCGAAGGACGTCCGAGGGCGTATCTTCGAGCGATTCCACCACTCCTTATCACCGCTCGGCGGTACCGGCCTGGGTCTCGCCATCGCGGACGCCATCATCCAGACGACGAATGCGCAATGTACGGTCAGCTCGAGCGAAATGGGAGGTGCACGCTTCGACGTTGTTTGGCCAGCGATGTAACAGACAGGGGAATCTCGAAACCGATCTTCGCGCGGGCGATCATCCTCGCTGCGCGGACCAGGTGGCAATATTGCGCGAACAGGATGATTGTTTGAGATTTTTACTAAAAACTCCCTAAGTTCCATAGTTGAGCAAAAAAGTAAAGAAAAAGTGCCGTGAAATGAGGGGCTCGAAGCGAGGACCCGATGAAGCGTACCGAGACTGTTCAGGACGTCATCAATGTTCTTCTCGCCGACAGACCTTCGTCACCTCGTCAGACGTCGCGACGGCGGGCATCCTTACTCCCATCGGTCAGGAGTTCTCGGTTCTCTGCGCATAGGACGTCTGGGGGGCGTCATCAATGGTGGGCATCAAATAGCCAAAGAAAGCAGTGGCACCCCCAAGAAACATCAGGACCATCCCGATCAAGCGAATTGAATGGGCATAACAGCAAAATCCGCCGATTGCCCCAATGGCGACACCTACGAGACCAACCACCGCTCCAATGCGCTCTATTCGATCGTCGCGTGACGCGAGGAGGTACATCGCGAGTGCGCCGAAACCCAACACGCCGCCAATCGCGCCATGCACGAGAGTGACGGCCTCGCCTTGGCGAATGACCCAGCCATTCGGTCGATCGAAAGGAACAGACAAGAGTTCGGCGAAACCAAGGAGCATTTCGACACCCACAAGGAACGTCATGGTCGTCCACGCACTCCTGGTCAAAAGGGCACGAGTTGTTTCGTCGGCTGATCCAGGCTCAACCTTTGCGGGCGCTCGGAGTCCACTCCGAACGGGCGCAAAGTAGACCAGAGCGTTATAAGTAATCAGGGCGACGGCGACGTGCATGAGCATCAAGAACAAGACCCCGATCGTTGGTTCATGTCGAAAAAACAAGTAGGCGTCCGGAAGCCACAGCACCAGCATCACCAGGACCGCGAGACGAAGAAAAAACCAGCGAGGCGTTGAGGTCACCCGTGTCGTCACAAACCACGCCACACTTGCCGCAACAACGCCCACGACGGTCAACGTGGCATAGTCCACAAATCGAAAGTGCGAGTAATTCATCGTTGACGGGAATTCGCTCGTCGCCCACTTGACGAGACCCGCGTTGGCCGCGACCGAACCGATCACTGACACCACCGCGGCAACCGCCACCCGAAGGGCCGACGGCGGATCGCTGGCCAAAGTCGCCCCGATATGAAGACGACTGAGCGTCTTATCCGTCCACGAAGGCATCGTCACGTCGTTCCTACTCGTCGCTAACCGTCTCACCTTACCGGTCGTCAATTGTGCGTCGGATCGAGTAGACAATCGTGGCGTCGTGACTTCGCAATCAGTCCGTTCAATCAATGCCACTAAGAAACGCGTCAACGACCGTCATATAACGTGACCGCTCCTCAATAAAAGGCATGTGGCTTGAATCCTCGAAAATCTCCCACTGTGCACCCGAAATCGCATCGAAGTAAGGCTGAACAGTCCGCGGCGTTGCCTCGTCGTGACGACCGGACAGCAACAAGGTAGGAACATCAACCGCGCTCACTCGATCGACAATGGACCAATCGCGCAACGTGCCCACGCAGTGAAATTCGTTGGGACCGTTCATTACGTTGTACACGGTCGAGTCCTGCTCCATGAAGGCCATGGTGCGAAGTAACTCGGAAGGGTTGGGCACGACGCGACACACGTGTTCGTCGTAGTACACCTGAGTTGCCGCCACATAGGCCGGGTCACTTGTCGTCCCCTTCGCTTCGTGTTCATCCAATACCGCCGCCACTCGTGGATCCATC
>PKZI01000153.1 GCA_003133005.1 Acidimicrobiaceae bacterium
CTCACGAAGGGGAAACCTCGCACACGCAGGTAGTCCGCGCGAATACCTTGCTGGCCAAGGAGTTCGATCGCCTCGCGCACCGCGAGGTCACAGCCTCCCACGGTAATGATCCCGATGGTCGCGCCCTCCATTCGCTCGATGATGGGTGCGGGAAGGTGGGTCGCCGCCGATGCGTGCTTCTTCTTCAAGCGATCGACCACTTCTTGATAGTAGACAGGGTTCTCCGTGTACTNNATGGTGCGAGGCGTCACGAAATCGGCGTCCTCGTCGGTGTAACGGAAGAACTCTCCCATCGTGGCGAGATCGGCGTCGTTGAGAACTCGTCCCCGGTCCGGCACGAACGCATCGTCCCACGTGAGCTCAGGAACGACCCAGTCGTTCATCCCAATGTCGAGGTCACTTAGCATGAACACGGGTGTTTGGAATCGCTCAGCGAGATCGAAACTCTGAACGGCGAATTCGAAGCACTCGTGCGGATTCGCGGGAAAGAGCAGAATGTGCTTAGTGTCACCATGCGATGCGTACGCGCACAACAAGATGTCGGCCTGTTGGGTTCGAGTGGGCATGCCGGTCGACGGACCAGTTCGTTGCACGTCGACGATGACGGCGGGAATCTCCGTGTAGTAGGCGAGACCGAGGAGCTCGTTCATCAACGAAATCCCAGGACCCGACGTGGAGGTGAACGCACGCGCGCCACTCCAGGCCGCGCCAAGCACCATGCCAATGGCGGCGATTTCGTCCTCCGCCTGGAGGATCAAATAGTTGTTGCGATACTCCAACTCCCCTGGCGCCGGGTTCTCCACTCGCTCTCGGCGATACTGAGCGCACAGTCGAGTGAAATTGTCCATCACCGCGGTCGCGGGCGTGATGGGATACCAACCCGCCACCGTCGCACCGGCGTACAGACACCCGAGGGCGGTCGCCGTGTTGCCGTCAATCAGAATCGACTCATTCAATGCGCCTAGCGCCTCAACCCGAAACGCCAGAGGGCACTCGAAATGCTCGATGGCGTAGTCGTAACCGAGTCGCAACGCTCGTTGGTTGGATTCGCGCAACGCCTCGTTGCGAGCGAACGTCTCAGCCAACAGATCCGACACGAGCTGCACGTCGAGCCCGACGAGTGCCACGATAGCGCCAGCGTACGCAATGTTTTTCATTAAAATTCGCTCACGTGGCGCCGCGAAGTTCTCGATGCATATGGTGGCGAGTGGTACGCCAAGAAACGTCACGTCGTCGCGGACGAGATCATCCTCCAAGGGCCACGACGAATCGTAGAGAACGTACCCGCCCTGGCGAACTTCGTGAATGTCCTCTTTGTACGTGGCAGAGTTCATGGCGACCATCAGGTCGTAGTCGAGGGCCCGCGCCGTGTAGCCGGACTGGTTGACGCGAATCTCGTACCAAGTCGGCAACCCTTGAATGTTGGAGGGAAAGAGGTTCTTGCCCGAGACCGGTATCCCCATGCGAAAGATCGCCTGCATGAGCAGGCTGTTTGCGCTCGCCGAACCGGTGCCATTAACGTTCGCCAATTTGATCGCGAAGTCATTGATGCGCACCGGTGTTTCTCGCGCGGTATCGATAGCCATGACTACCTCACCTCACTGACCGACTTGGCGCTACGGCGCACGGGAATCGTCAAGAGACCCGAATCTCCGGCGTAGGGAATCCGTAATTCGAATTCCTCCATGTCCCAGGCGGACGTGGGACACCGCTCGGCACAGAGTCCACAATGCACGCACACGTTCTCGTCCTTCACCATGACGCGGCCCGTTTGCGGAAGCGCCGCGGAGACGTACAGAGCTTGCGCCGGATTGAGCGCTGGCGCCGAAAGTCGCGCTCGAAGAGCATCCTCATCGCCGTTCTCAGTGATTGTCAGGCACTGGACAGGACATATGTCGATACACGCGTCGCACTCGATGCACAGCGGCGCTTGAAAGGCCGTCTGGATGTCGCAGTTGAGGCAACGCTGCACTTCTCGCGCGGTTTGTTCTGGATTAAAGCCCAGTTCCACCTCCAGTTCGAGCGAGGCGAAACGCTTCGAGAGCTCGACGTGGTTCATCTTCTGACGCGACGAGGGGTTGTAATCGTTGTGATAACGCCACTCATTCATACCCATCTTCGTGCTCTCAAGGGTCATGGTGAGTGGCTCGCGATCGCGCACGTCCAACTGCGAACAGTGCGCGTGGATCGATTTCGCCGCCTCGTGTCCGTGTGCGACGGCCCAGATAATGTTCTTGGGGCCAAACGCCGCGTCACCACCGAAATAAACACCCGCCAGCGTGGACTCGAACGTAACGTCGTCGACAATTGGCACATCCCACTCACCGAATTCAATGCCGAGGTCTCGCTCAATCCACGGGAAGGCGTTCTCTTGACCAATTGCCAGGATGACGTCATCACAAGGTAGAAACACCGTCTCGAGTATTTCGGACTTTGACGCATTCTCATTCCACGAGAGCACGTCAAACTCCATCCCCACCAAGATTCCGTTCTCCAGCACGAACCGTTTTGGGGCGTGATTCACGATGATCTCGACGTTTTCTTCTTCGGCGTCATCAAGCTCCCACGGAGACGCCTTGAAGTACTCTCGGGGTCGACGCGCCATCACCTTTATGTCAACACCTCCAAGGCGGCGAGACGAGCGACAACAATCCATGGCGGTGTTGCCCACGCCAATGATAAGTACCCGTTCTCCAATCTGATCAACGTGTCCAAACGCCACCGATTCAAGCCAATCAATACCAATGAAGATGTGGCTGTCGCCCGTCTCTTCGTGGCGCCCTGGGATGTGGAGTTCTTTGCCTCGAGTAGCACCGACGCCGACGAAGATTGCGTCAAAACCTTCGTTCAAGAGGTTCGACATGCTAGCAATCGGTGAGTTGTAACGGATGTCCACGCCCATGTCAATGATTACTTGGGTCTCATCGGTCAGCACTTGCTCGGGAAGGCGAAATTCGGGGATATTCGTGCGCATCAATCCCCCCGGGCGCTCGTATTGCTCAAACATC
>PKZI01000114.1 GCA_003133005.1 Acidimicrobiaceae bacterium
GCCCGACGAATTGGCGACGAAGTGCTGCGACCGGGACTACTCGCCCTTCAAGAGAAGCACCGCGTCATTGGCGACGTACGAGGTCTCGGGGTATTTTTCGCACTGGAACTCGTGAGTGACCGCGCGACCAAGGAACCACTCGCCCCCTACGGCGCAAGCTCTCCCGCGATGAATAGCGTGATTGGCGCGTGTCGCGACGAGGGCCTGCTCATCTTTGCGAACTTTCATCGACTCCACGTCGTACCACCCTGCACCGTCACTGATGAAGAAGCACTCGAAGGGCTCGCACGACTGGACCGCGCGCTGGGTGTCGCCGACCAGTACTACGTCGGCACCGCCTAATCCCTACGAAGGATGCTTTAAACGGCTTCGCGTCGACTCGGCGGTCGGAACATGTGCATCACGAAGTCGCGATGTTCCTGTGGCGTAATTTTCAAGATTGACGAGCCCGACGTAATGACTTGGCCCACTGACGACGACCAGAGCACCGCGATGAGCGCTTTGGCGTCGACGTCCGACTCGACCCAACCGAGCGCTTGAGCGCGCTGAACAATCGTGATCCAGGCTTGAAATTGCACGTCGAGAAGTTCGCAGAAATGGCTCTGGACGAAGGGGTCGCACCAAATGTCGTGCAAAACCTGGATGACGCCCCAACTATTGGCGTACTGGCCAGCGGACCACGAGAGAACAAGGTTTTGTTCGACGGCGGCGAGATACTCGTCGAGATCCTCGTTGTCGAGGGCCGCTTCAACGAACGTCATCACGTAGTGATGCGCTTGGACGATATCGCCATAATTTGCAAGTTGCGCTTCGGCGATCAACTGCGTCGTCGAATCAAAGAAATAGCTCACTGACTGCGGTTCGACTTCGGCCCTCAGCGCAACTGCGTCGAAAGTGAACGCGTCGCGATCCGAATCTCGAACCATGCTCTTCGCAGCTTCAATGATTCGATCGCGTTCGAAAGAGTCCGGTGTGTGCATGCCGATAACAATAACGCCCACGACGCTCGCCAAGATTTCTGCTTCGAAAACTACGTCGCGAATTTCATGTCGCATGTCTGACAAGCAGTCATCGCACCTATGACCTATCGAAATCGAAATCGAACTTCGTTATCGGATACGAGCACGCACGAAGAATTCAGAATTCGAATTTTCGAAATGTGTCGCTATTCCTCTTTAGTAGTAATTGGCAACACACGATTAAGCGCACTAAGCGTCGCCATCGCTGACGACGCCACGTCGTCATCACCTTGGGCGACACCATAGAGATCGTTGTCACGACCAAGCGGACGAAGTGTGACGACGACGGGCCAACCACGCGGCGTCGCCACATTCACGACCGACAAGAGATAGAAGGGAACGTTGAGGTTCAGATCGCGCAGCGCAGCGAGGGTCGCTTCAGCGCCGCCCACAAGTTTTCCGCTCGTCGAGTGTCCTACGCCAATGCGGCCGCCGAAGTTGAGTTCGACCTCGCTGGTGCCGGTTTCGTGGTCGAAACTCGTCGCCACCAGGTTCACCCGTATTGCCTCAGTGGAGCGCGGACGAAAGGCGTTCGTCGCGTCTTCGACCACGACCGAACCCTCGGCTGAGTAGAGGCTCACGATTTGCTTCGCCATCACTCGAATCGCCGCAGTGTCCTGATTATTCACGATCAAGGTCACCACGTCGACTTCGCCCGTCTCGAGGTGGCGAATTTCGACGTTGAGAACGCCCGGCAATGAGCGAAGTTCCAGTTCTAGGTCTTCATCCGTGGCAGACATCATGAGCGCGTCAAACCCTTCTTCTCATAGAGCCGAGCGTCAGCCACTCGAAAGAGCTCTGTTGGATCGGTGGAGTCACGTGGCGACGTTGCGGTGCCGACCGAAAACTCCAGTAATTCACTGGCGGATTTCAAATTACAACGCAGTCGGTCGACAAATCCCGTGGCCTCAAAACCGTCCGCGTTGCTCAAGATCACCGCGAACTCGTCGCCGCCGATTCGCGCCACCACGTCACCGCTTCGTACGGAGCGGCGCATCGCGACACCGAATTGGCGCAGTAGGTCGTCACCAATGGCGTGACCGAGCGTGTCGTTGACGGTCTTAAAACCGTTGAGGTCAAGGACGAGCAGGGTGAAGGCCCATCCGTAGCGAGCGCTGCGCGCGGCAGCGGCGTCAAGAGAGCTGTCAAAGGTGCGACGATTCGCAATGTTGGTGAGTGGGTCGTGCGCGGCGCTAAAGCGGGCCAGATGCAGCGAGAGAGCGAGTTGACACGCCGTGCGCACGGCACCGAGCTCTTCAGGCGGCACGATGTCGGGATCGCAATAGACCCCGGGCGCCGTGCCGATACGTGCCGCGAGATCGGCGCCGATGGCCTGACCGTCCAATCGGAACATCTGGGCCCCGAAGGACTCGTGACTGAGATTCACGATGACGTCGCGCAACTCGTAGCGGCGAGCGAGCGCTTCCATCACGGAATAGACAAACCCAATGCCGAGTTCATTGACCGACAACTCGTCCAGCATCGATTGGAAGAGCCATGGCTCGTAGTGGTTGTCCCGGAGATTCGCTCGTGGGGTGTCGTCGCTTTCGAGCGCAACCATCACTTACTCGCCGGCTCGATAAGGGGTTCTGCCGCTCCGAGCACACGCGCCGACACGCCGCCCTCTTTTAACATGGGAACCAAATCGTCGGCCGACACCGGCCGCGAAATGAGGTAACCCTGTCCACGGTGACACCCTAGTTGTAACAACTTTTCTATTACTTCTTTCGTTTCGATTCCCTCGGCCGTCACACCCAGGTTCAGTGCGTTACCGAGGCGAATGATCATTTCCACGATGGCCCGATCATAGGCGTCGGTCGTGATGCCCTTTACGAAACTCATATCCAATTTCAAGGTGTCGATCGGCAAGTGCTTTAATTCGGTCATCGAGGCAAAGCCGGTGCCGAAGTCGTCCAACGCCACCTCGACGCCGAGCTTGCGAAAGCCGGCCAAGATTGCGGCGGTCTTCTCGGGCTCGTCGACGACGACGTACTCGGTGACTTCAATGCAGAGCCGATCGGGCGGCACGTTGTTCGTGATCAGGCAGGACTCGACGAACTCCACCAGGTCGACGGCGTTGAATTCAATGGGGGACATGTTGACGCGCACTACGAGGTCCAGGTCTGGATATTCCTGACACCAGACGCCCAACTGGCGACACGCCTCGGCGAAGACCCATCGACCAATGTCCAGCACCAGGCCCGTCTCCTCGGCGATTTTTATGAAGTCCGCCGCCGCGACGATGCCCCGCGTGCGGTGCTGCCAACGCACCAGCGCCTCGACCGACAGCAGCTTGCCCGTGCGCAGGTCGACTTCGGGCTGGTAGTAGAGACGCAGTCCGCCGCCATCAATTGCCTCGCGCAACAAAAGTTCGAGGCTGGTGCGCTCGTTCGCCGCTTGGCGCAACTCCTCGTCGAAGATGACCGCCTGATTGCGTCCACGAGCCTTGGCGACGTACATCGCCGCGTCGGCCCAACTCAACAGGTCAAGCGGTGACTGGACCCTCCCGGATTCGGCTAGGGCGATACCAATGCTCGCGGTGTGGATGACGTGGTGTCCCCCGATGTTGACCGAACCCGAGACGACGTCAAGTATCCGGTACGCGCTCGACACGACCTCCAGTTCGGCCCTCGCCTCGTCGATGAGCACGACGAACTCGTCGCCCCCGA